>NZ_JBFRSX010000081.1:0-62208 GCF_041473835.1 Vibrio sp. 10N.222.55.A1
CGTTTTAAGTCATCGGGTTTCATGGGGTTACTCCTGTGAACGACCATCAGGGTGATGGTGTTACAAGAGTATGGTTTGCACTCGTTTTACTCTGCCGCGTAGCGGCTTCGTTCAACAAGAAGGTTAAGTTTGATTCACAACGTTTGGCACTTTCAATTCAAGCCGATTTTGAGTTTATGGCAAAATGGATTAGCCAAGGTGTTAGCATTCAATTGAGGTCGTAATGTACGAAGTTGTTTATAATATAAAGTTTGAAGGGTTGTGGTCACTTTGTTTCGCTCTTCCCGGTTTGTTATTTATATATATATCGGCTGAAGGTTATAAAAATAGAAAGAAATTATCCAGTTGGGATGTGCAAGTTGTTGGTAAGCCTGCGACTGAACAAAGCATAGGTATGGTTTTCAAAATACTCCTTATTTTTTCAGTGCTTTGGACTGCTTTAAGTGGGGGCAGCTTAATAATTCAATTATATTCCCTTTTATCTGATTACGGTCAGGGTGAATATGATGTTGTTGAAGGAAGTGTTGAGAACTTTAACCCGATGCCTTATGGAGGGCATCAACAGGAAAGTTTTACTGTTGAGGGTGTTAAATTTAGTTATTCAGACTTTAGTATCTCCCCTGGTTTTAATAATACTAAGTCGCATGGCGGGCCTATAAGAAAAGGGTTAAGGGTGAGGGTATCACATATAGATAATGTAATCCTGAAGCTTGAAGTGATGCGCTAAACACCGTGGTTTTTTATGCTACTTAGGTCTCTACTTAAACAGCATAGTTTTCCTATTCTGTTTGATTGTATAAAAGCGACCCTACGGAAATTATTGGAGGATGTGTCGATGGCTTGTCTTAAGTGCCAAGAAAAAAGTGTTACTGATTTTTGTGTCAAAGTGCCTAAAAAATTTCTTTGGTTTTCATGGTATGGATATCAAAGACAGACCTTATGTCGAGAACATTTATTATTGGAATATCGCAAGTCATTTACTACGTCACAAGCACGATTGGTTGTCTTCTACCCCGACTTTGAATACAAAAGAAAAGGTCTCTATCAATACCTTCCAACTCCATTGCGTGAATTTGAAGAGTTTGTCCTTCACGACAATAAACAAGGGGAAAGAAAAGAAGATTTAATTGTTCTGAAAGAGATCTTTCGAAAATTACGTGGGTTTTGCGAGAAATGCGGCAAACCGGCACAGGTTGCTTTTTTTTGCACTGGTTCTTTTGCATGGGAACAAAAACCTTTTTCACCATGCACGACAAGTGATCAAGTAATCATTTCTTCTATCTGTGCGCAGCCTGAAATTCTGTGTATGCAGTGCTGTTATTCGCAGGTTGAACCCTCATTATCCGCATGCGACTTAAAGCGAATTGGTGGAATTCACTCTCTTCCTCAACATGGAGAGCATTGTTTAATTGGGGTTGAAGAATGAAACATGATTATATTTTGCAGACCCGGTTAAAGATAGGGCATACAAATATTACATACTAGTTCTGTTTTTGGTTGTCTCTAAGGCACTGTCGAAAGCGTCCCTTAAGGGCTCAGCTCAAATTTATTGCCACAAAGCCAGTAGAAAAACAAAAAGACCAATCCCAAGCGTTACTTTTAGAAGCAAGCCAAGAGGGGCTCCACCTTTTGGCGCTTTATTGCAACATCCCATAATCAGTTCCTAATTCATCGTTGGTTTCACTCAACCTTAAACCTTTCCCTTACGGTAAGGTCAATGCTTTCTTAGTCATATAATCTGAAAAACAAAAAAAGCGAACCAAGTGGTTCGCTTTTTGTTTATCTAAAATCTACAAAAATTAGTCTTCGTAGTTGTCGATGCTTGGGCAAGAACAGATTAGGTTACGGTCGCCGTATACGTTATCTACACGGTTAACTGTTGGCCAGTACTTCGAGTTCTTGGTTGCTTTCGATGGGAAGCAAGCCAGTTCACGAGAGTAAGGGCGATCCCATTCTGCGCCTGAAAGGTCAACTTGTGTGTGCGGTGCGTTCACTAGAGGGTTGTTGTCTAGTGGCCATTCACCCGCTTTCACTGCTGCCATTTCGTGACGGATTGCGATCATCGCTTCACAGAAACGGTCTAGCTCTTCTAAATCTTCAGATTCAGTTGGCTCAACCATTAGCGTGCCTGCTACTGGGAAAGACATCGTAGGCGCGTGGAAACCGAAGTCCATTAGACGCTTAGCAATATCTTCTTCACTGATACCTGTGTCTTCTTTAAGCGGACGAATATCGATAATACATTCGTGCGCTACGCGGCCGTTAGTGCCACGGTAAAGAACAGGGTAGTGAGGACGTAGTTTCTCCATCACGTAGTTCGCGTTCAGAATCGCAACTTTAGTTGCGTCTGTTAGGCCAGGTTCGCCCATCATTGCGATGTAAGCCCAAGAGATAGGTAAGATTGAAGCACTACCTAGATCTGCAGCTGATACCGCGTAGTCAGAACCTTGTACACCGTTTTCGATGTGACCTGGTAGGAAAGGTGCTAGGTGCGATTTAACACCGATAGGACCCATACCCGGACCGCCACCACCGTGTGGGATACAGAATGTTTTGTGTAGGTTCAAGTGAGATACGTCTGAACCGATGAAGCCAGGTGAAGTTAGGCCTACTTGAGCGTTCATGTTCGCGCCGTCTAGGTAAACCTGACCGCCCGCTGCGTGTACTTGTTCACACACTTCTTTCACTTGCTCTTCGTATACGCCGTGCGTAGAAGGGTAAGTGATCATGATGCTTGATAGGTTTTCTTTGTGCTTCTCGATTTTCGCTGCTAGGTCTGTCATGTCGATGTTGCCATCTTCATCACACTTAACAACCACTACCTTCATTGAAACCATAGATGCTGTTGCAGGGTTAGTACCGTGCGCAGAGCTTGGAATCAGACAAACGTTACGGTGAGCTTCACCGCGGCTTGCGTGGTAACGTTGAATCGCGATTAGACCCGCGTATTCACCAGATGCACCAGAGTTAGGCTGTAGTGAGAAATCGTCGTAACCGGTGATTTCACATAGCTTCTCTTTAAGATCTTTCGCTAGCGCTGTGTAGCCTGCTGCTTGATCAAGAGGTGCGAATGGGTGAATTGAACCAAACTCAGGCCATGTTACTGGAATCATCTCAGCAGCAGCGTTCAGCTTCATCGTACAGCTGCCCAGTGGGATCATGCCGTGCGTTAGTGAGAAGTCTTTGTTCTCAAGCTGTTTTAGGTAACGCATCATTTGCGTTTCGCTGTGGTGCGTGTTGAATACTGGGTGAGTTAGGAACTCTGATTCACGACGGCAGTTTTCTGGAATTGCTGCAAACTCGTTTGATGCAATGTCAGAAGAGAGTGCTTGAACGTCTTCTTTCACGTCGAAGATTGCGAACAGTGCGTTCACGTCGTCGATTGTGGTTGTTTCATCTAAGCTGATACCGATTTTGCCAACAAGTCGACGAAGGTTGATGTCTGCTGCTTGCGCTTTCGCGTACAGTGCATCAGTCTTCTCTTCAGAGTTGATCGTGATGGTATCAAAGAAGCTGTTGTTTGTTAGCTCGTAACCCGCTTTAGTCAAGCCAGCAGCTAGGATAGCTGTCATGTGGTGTGTACGACGAGCAATAGTACGTAGGCCTTCTGCACCGTGGTAAACCGCGTAGAAAGACGCCATGTTTGCTAGAAGTGCTTGAGCTGTACAGATGTTCGATGTCGCTTTCTCGCGGCGGATGTGTTGCTCACGAGTTTGCATTGCCATACGTAGTGCTTGGTTACCGTGCGTATCGATAGATACACCAATTACACGACCTGGCATTGTACGCTTATGCTTTTCACGAGTACCCATGAATGCAGCGTGTGGACCACCGTAACCCATAGGAACGCCGAAACGTTGCGCTGAACCGATGACTACGTCTGCGCCCATTTCGCCAGCAGGCTTAAGTAGAGCAGAAGCAAGTAGGTCAGTAGCCACTGTAACCAGTGTTTTGTTAGCTTGAGCTTTCGCAATGATGTCTGTTAGGTCACGCACTTCACCCGTTGTACTCGGGTATTGAAGAAGCGCACCAAATACGTCTTGCTCTGGAAGTGTTTCAAGAGCACCAACCATTACTTCAAAACCGATGTACTCAGCACGAGTTTTAACAACTTCTAGTGTTTGAGGGTGAACATCGTCAGCAACGAAGAATACTTTGCTCTTGCTTTTGCCAGCACGCTTACACAGTGTCATTGCTTCGCCAGCCGCTGTCGCTTCATCAAGAAGGGATGCGTTCGCGATTTCCATACCTGTTAGGTCCATTACCATTTGTTGGTAATTGAGTAGAGCTTCAAGACGACCTTGAGAAATCTCTGGTTGGTATGGTGTGTAAGCTGTGTACCAGCCTGGGTTCTCTAAAACGTTACGTAGAATAACGTTTGGAGTGAATGTGTTGTAGTAGCCTTGGCCAATGAAAGTACGTTTCACTTGGTTTAGGTTAGCGATCTCTTTAAGAGAGGTCAGCATGTCCATTTCGCTCAGTGGCGCAGCAAGTGTCATTGGTTTTTCAAGACGGATTTGTGCAGGAACCGTTTCGTCGATCAGAGCGTCTAAGCTAGTCGCGTTGATCGCATCAAGCATTTTCTGCTGGTCTGCTTTATTAGGGCCGTTATGACGAGCAACAAACTCGTTTTGAGTACCTAAGTCTTTTAGTAATTGGCTTTGAAGTAATTCAGTCATGATATGTTCTACTTTCTCTTTGGAGCCGTGAGCTAGCCCCTAAAATTAAGCTGCTCTAAAGAGCAGCTTTATCGTAATGAGGAACCTATTAGTCTTCTTCGATAGAGCTTAGGTATTCTTCCGCATCTTTAAGGTTGTTTAGTTCAGATGCATCAGACATCTTCACTTTAACAATCCAACCACCTTCATAAGATTCTTCGTTAATTAACTCAGGGCTATCTTCTAATTCTTCGTTGATTTCTACAATTTCGCCAGAGATTGGTGCGTAGATATCAGAAGCTGCTTTCACTGATTCAACTAGAGAGAAGCTTTCGCCAGCTTCGATTTCGTCTCCAGTGTCAGGCAGGTCAACAAACACAACGTCACCTAGCATCTCTTGAGCGTGCTCAGAAATACCGATAGTCACAGTACCGTCACCGTTGTCTTTTACCCACTCGTGGCTGTCTGCAAACTTTAGTGTATTGTCCATTGCTTATTCTCCAAAAATTTATGAGGTTTTAATTTAAATCTTAAAAACGGTTTAACGGTAAAGAGGGAAGCGCTTGCAAAGCTCTTTAACTTGCTTGCGAACACGTTGCTCAACTTCAGCATTGCCTTCAGGGCTTTCAACTAAGCCATCAAGTACATCGCCGATCCATTCACCGATAAGTTTGAATTCTTCAGTGCCAAAACCACGAGTGGTCCCAGCTGGCGTGCCTAAACGGATACCAGAAGTAATCATAGGCTTCTCTGTATCGAATGGTATGCCATTTTTGTTACATGTGATCCCTGCACGCTCTAATGCTTCTTCAGTTACGTTACCTTTCAACCCCTTAGGACGAAGGTCAACCAGCATTAGGTGCGTGTCAGTTCCGCCTGTCACAATGTCACAACCGCGAGTTTGCAACACTTCAGCGAGAACTTTTGCGTTATCGATCACTGAATCAATATAAGTATTAAATTCTGGGCCTAGTGCTTCGCCAAACGCCACTGCTTTAGCCGCGATAACGTGCATTAGTGGGCCGCCTTGAAGGCCAGGGAACACTGCAGAGTTGATCTTTTTGTTGATGTCTTCGTGATTCGTAAGAATCATACCGCCGCGTGGGCCACGAAGTGTTTTGTGCGTTGTTGTAGTAACAACGTGTGCGTGTGGTAGTGGGCTAGGGTGAGCACCTGTCGCGATAAGACCCGCGATGTGTGCCATATCAACCATTAGGATAGCGCCAACTTCGTCAGCGATTTCACGGAACTTAGCGAAATCAATAACGCGTGGGATAGCACTACCACCAGCAATAATCATCTTAGGTTGGCTTTCGATGGCTAAAGTGCGAACCGCTTCGTAATCAATTTCAAGTGTGTCGCGGTCTACGCCATATTGAACGGCGTTGAACCATTTACCAGACATTGCAGGGCGTGCACCGTGTGTAAGGTGGCCACCAGCGTCAAGAGACATACCTAGGATAGTGTCGCCAGGTTGAAGTAGCGCAAGTTTAACTGCACCGTTTGCTTGAGCGCCAGAGTGAGGCTGTACGTTTACGTATTCACATTTGAACAGCTGTTTAGCGCGTTCAATCGCGATAGCTTCAACTGTATCTACGTGCTCACAACCACCGTAGTAACGACGGCCTGGGTAGCCTTCTGCGTATTTGTTGGTTAGGCAAGTGCCTTGAGCTTGCATTACTGCTTTAGAAACGATGTTCTCAGAAGCAATAAGTTCGATTTGTTCGTTTTGACGAGTGTTCTCTGCTTGGATGCCAGCAAATACTGCGTCGTCAGTACCAGATAGGTTCGTAGTGAAAAAACTGTCTAAGCTATGGTTTTGGTAAGCGTTCATTGTCGAGACCTTTCATTAAGCTAATGGTGATTATTTTTATAGTCCATTAGGTCTTACGTTGATTTCTGCATCGGTATCGTTTGCGCTATATAGGTATAGATAAACGTGATTTGCGTTATAAATATACTCTTACAGCGTCTAAGCGATCGTTGTAGGGTCAATGCAGCACGAATTGTTTCCCAAAAAGTTCGGGTAAAAAACAGCTTTTACAAATGTTAAATCTATCATTTGCTGCAAGCCGAAGTAGCATCTCTTCATCTAACAAGTCGATAACATAGCTCCGATAAAATCAATTTTCAACAAAAATTTCCAATAGGAAACAACTTTTCTTGTTTTGCTACGGGGAGCACGCTTTATTTCTCTGTGTGCTCTTTAATCAACAAAGCGCTTCATGCAACAATGAAATTAATAGACAGGAAGCAAGAATTTAATGAGGGACCTATGTCAGAAGACATTTATGATGAGTACCCATCTTTAACGTTGGCGAAGGAAACGTTAGACCAGAATATCGAACCACTTAGGCTTGGCCAGCGTATTAAAGATATCCGCGGCAAGCTTGGGATTACGTTAGAAGAAGCGAGCCAACGTACTGGTTTAGCTCGCTCTACGCTCAGCAAAATTGAGAACGAGCAAATCTCGCCAACCTTCCAAGCGATGCAAAAACTAGCGATGGGCTTACAAATAAATATGCCCCAACTGTTTGAGCCACCAAGGAAAAAGGTCGCAACAGGGCGTCGTGACTTAACAAAGGCCGGTCAAGGTAAACCTCACCCAACTCCAACGTACGAGCATGAACTGCTTGCAACAGAGCTGTCTAATAAGAAGATGATGCCCTTTAAGAGTCGCGTGAGAGCGCGTACTTTTGAAGAGTATAACGATTGGGTACGTCACGACGGTGAAGAGTTTTTGATGATCATCTCTGGTGATGTGATGTTCTACTCAGAATTCTACGAACCTGTGCCAATGAGTGAAGGTGATAGCATGTATTATGATGCCAATATGGGTCACATGCTTATCTCGACCAGCGCAGAAGACGCGCTCATTTTGTGGGTGACAGCAAAATAAATTAACAAAGTTGGAATTTCTTATAGTGAATGCAACCGTTTGCTATTGTTTCTAACGTTTGCCAATAGACGCGATATTGATGTGATAATCATCAATATCGCGTTTTTGTATGCATCGAAAAATTGTTTTTAAATTGTTAAATGTCACATTTTGAACTGTTTTACTATTGTTAAGGGTGTAAAACTGACTCAGGCTTGTTTATTATAGTGAACACGGTTTACTCATGTTGATTGAAGTTTACTGAAGTGAATTCTTAGAAAGTGACTTGTAGAGCTTTTGTACAGCTAACCTGATTTATCAAGCTAACGATATAAGCCTATATAAAAGACATCACTTTTTACTATCTACTGTTTCTAAGGTTAAGACGTCAAGGTGACTAACGCGAATACGCTGAGGTGACTAATGATGAGACTTATCGTTAGAGGCGACTCTAAATAGAGATATAAGCGGCAGACTCGACTTTGGACAGCCTGCAACGCTTCATGGAGAAGAAAATGACTCAAGAACACGCTAATCAAGACCTACTAACAACACCACTGCATACACTTCATGTTGAAGAGGGTGCAAAAATGGTTCCTTTCGCTGGCTACGATATGCCAGTTCAGTATCCACTAGGTGTAAAGAAAGAGCACTTACACACTCGTGATGCTGCCGGTCTTTTTGATGTTTCTCACATGGGGCAACTTCGTCTTCATGGCGCAAACGCAGCAGCTGTCTTAGAATCTTTGGTTCCTGTAGATATTATTGACCTTCCTTCTGGTAAGCAGCGCTACGCCTTCTTTACTAATGAACAGGGCGGCATCATGGATGATCTTATGGTTGCTAACCTTGGCGATCACCTATTTGTTGTTGTGAACGCGGCGTGTAAAACACAAGATATCGACCACCTAACTGCGCACCTTCCAGCTGACGTAGAAATGGAAGTGATTGATGATCGCGCTCTGTTAGCACTTCAAGGCCCTAAAGCGTCTGAAGTTCTTGCTCGTTTCCAACCAAGTGTTGCAGACATGCTGTTCATGGACGTTCAAAAAGTCGATATCGACGGCGTAGAGTGCATCGTAAGCCGCAGTGGTTATACCGGTGAAGACGGCTACGAGATCTCTGTACCGAACGATCATGCTGAAGCTCTAGCGCGTAAGCTGACTTCAGAAGCTGAAGTTGAGTGGATTGGCCTTGGTGCTCGTGACTCACTTCGTCTTGAGTGTGGTCTATGTTTATATGGTCACGACCTAGACACAACGACAACACCAGTAGAAGCTAGCCTTCTATGGGGTATTCAAAAAGTTCGTCGCACTGACGGTGAGCGTGCAGGCGGTTTCCCAGGCGCTGATATCATCCTTGAGCAAATCGCAACGAAAGATGTTCAACGTAAACGTGTTGGTCTAGTGGGTCAAACTAAAGCACCAGTACGTGAAGGTGCTGAATTGTTCGATGCTGAAGACAACAATATTGGTGTTGTAACGAGCGGTACTGCGGGCCCTAATGCCGGCAAGCCTGTTTCTATGGCTTACGTTCGCACTGACCTAGCGGTTATTGGCACTGAAGTATTCGCTGACGTTCGTGGCAAGAAGCTACCTATGACAGTAGAAAAAATGCCATTCGTACCTCAACGTTACTACCGTGGCTAATCTCTTTTAAGAGAAAACACCAAGTTTAACGAAAGCCTATTGTTTGCTTCTCTTTATTGGGAAGCCTAACGGTAGGCTTTTTTGTTTTTGGTAGCGTATGTTTTGCGAGCGTATTAGGTTTAGCGTTACCCACTAACAACGGTTACTTAAAATTCGTTTATAAAATGAGATATGTGGCGATATCGTTACAAATACTTACTATAATCACGGTTGTGACGTGTTATGGTGACGATTCATCATTTTTGTAAATAAGTAGTAGGGGTTACAAGGAGTTAACTATGAACGTAAACCATACAATGAGTCCGGTTCGTAAAGCCGTCTTAGGGCTTTTAGCGCCATTGATTTACACATCAAGTGTTATGGCGACAGAAAACTCGGTCGAAAGTACTCCTGACGCGAGCGTAACACCTTATATCGTGAACGGTAGTGACGCTTCAGTGACTGAATTTCCTTCAATGGCGAGCTTGTTCATTGACCGTATTGATTACGATGGTGTTTACTCTAAAGGCCCTTACTGTGGCGCGACCATTTTAAACCCGACTCATATTCTGACGGCAGCACACTGTATTTACGGCAATGAAGAAGGGCAGCTATTTACTACTGTAGTCCCTCAAATTGAAGATACGTCTCAATTCCCTAACGGTAACATTCAAAAAGCGCGAGTTTCAGAAGTTTATTATCGCAGTGACTATTCAAATGCGTTGAGTGATCTACTCCGTAACGATGTTGCCATTCTTAAGCTTGAAAGCGCACTGAATATCGATTCAATTAATGATGTTGTTAAGCGTCCGTCAAATGCTAACTATCGAATTGGTGTAAATGATTTTGTTGCCGTTGGTCATGGCGATACAAAATCTGATTTTGATGCCACAACGATATTACAGAAAGCACCACTAAACTACGTAGAAAATAACACGTGTGCTTCAGCCTTTACTGATGGTTCTGCGTTAACTGATAATCAAATCTGTTTTATTGGTGACTACAGTGTATTCACTAGGTTATATGGTGGTACATGCCAGGGTGACTCAGGTGGCCCTGTGTATTGGAAGGATGGTGCTGAGTACCGACAAGTTGGTATTACCAGTTTTGGACCTGAAACTTGTGGTGGCGGTAGTATAACTTCGGGCGTGACTGTGACATCAGTATTCACTGAAATATTAGACTATGAAGCTTGGATAGACAGTGTAATTGCTGGTACCGAAACGGCCCAGTTTGTTTCTACTGATGCTAAGCGAGCGGCTTATGTGAATGCACGGACATCATCTGGCTCTGGTAGCAGTGGTGGTAGTGTTTCATTTGGTTTATTAGGTATGCTGATGTTGTTCGCGGGTCTTAGAAAAGCCGTGTTACGTTAGAACTGCAATGTTTTGAACAAGTCGACGCTTTATCTAACGATAGCGTCGACTTTTTTATTTCTGCAGGTCTATCTGTTTAGTCATTTGCCCGCTTAGTTACTTAGCTGCTTAGTTCTACAACCGTTTTTCGGCTGTATCTTTCTAGTATCTCATCTATCTCTTTTATTGCATCATTGATGCTTTTGATGCCACCTTGCGCGACACCTTTTTCGCTTGGGTTCAATGCAGAAAAAGCCCGTTTTAATTCCTTGTCTTCCAACATGTTCCCGTGCAACAACACCTCTTTGTAGGTGAGTAGCCTATGCTGTACCGCGATAATTTGACTGCGGGTATTGTCTGATTCTAAAGCGTGCTTTATGCAAGGAAATGCCAAAGTATAACGATTCGCAATTTCCAATTTGACGTCTTTGTTATTCGCAATTTGCAATTTTTATTATTTCCCAACACTTGAGTCATCAAGTTTACTAGCCTGCACTTTCACGACCGATCTAAGTGTCAAAGTTTATGAAACGTAACGTTTTTTAATAATCGAATAATATGCCTTTAATGGCGTATGTAAACCGTTGCGAGTCAATATGGTCTGCTTCTTGCTGAAATTAGGTCATAACTGTCTATTGAGGATAAGCTTATGTCACAAGAACCCATAATCATGGCGCTGATTGATCGTAGGAAGCTCGCTAATTTGTCCCAGGAAAAATTAGCCTCAAGTGCGGGAATGAGTTTAAAAACCTATCAACGAATCGAACGTGGTGAAGCTGATATCAAAATGTCTCAGTATCGTTCGCTCACGAGGACGTTGAAAGTTACCGATTTGGATGTGGTACTGGATGTTGTTGGCGCATCACAAGCAACAGCGGAAGACGTAGCGGCGGTCAGTCGTTTACTGACCAGCGAAGAGCGCATGTTGTTAATCAAGCTGATTTTGTCGGTCAAAAAACAGCAGTAGAGTTTTGTTCCATTAGGTTATTTTGGAATACCTAGCTTTTTAATACCTAGATTTCGAATGCCTAGCGTTCGAACGAATAGGCTTTGAATCAATACTTCGAACAAATAGCCTGCAAATAAATAGCGTTAGGTATCCGTTTTTGTTCAAGAAAATAGAGTTAGAACGGTTGTTTCATGGGTGACGTGTTCACTGATGACATGAAACAATTATTCTACTCTTCCACGCAGTTGCTTAGTGGTGCTTCGTTGTTTCTTTCCTTCTAAACGTCTTTTCTGAGAGCCACGCGTCGGCTTAGTTGCTCGTCTCACTTTTTGAACTTTTGTTGCTTCCAAGATAAGTTCTTTCAAACGCACCAAAGCATCATCACGGTTTTGTTCTTGAGTTCTATACTGCTGGGCCTTAATGATAATCACGCCATCTTTAGTGATGCGGCTATCTTTGTGTGCAAGCAGTTTCTCTTTATAGAAATCTGGTAGGGTGGAGTGCTTGATGTCAAAACGCAAATGTATCGCACTTGATACTTTATTGACGTTTTGGCCGCCTGCTCCCTGTGCTCTGATCGCAGTTAACTGGAGTTCCCAGTCTTGAATCGAAACAGAGTTAGATATTTGTAACATAAACTTCCATTTTGAACGGTAATATGGGGTCATGATACTGAATATTGGTTATGGTATCAGTAACTTTCTTAAAGAGTGGTAGTAGTGATGACAATAGATTTAACGACGTATGAAGGATTAATCTTTGATATGGACGGTACGTTGATCGATACAATGCCAGCACATGTAAAAGCATGGCAGCAAACGGCTGAAGAGTTCGGTTTTCATTTCGAGGCATCTTGGCTGCACAGCTTAGGTGGTATGCCGAGTTATAAGATAGCGGGTGAAGTGAACAGTAAATACGGTTTGTCACTCGACCCACAAGCGGTATCAACGTTTAAGATGGCGTCGTTTGCGGCGATTGAAGACAAAGGCGATATTATCCCTTGTACGCATTCTCTTCTAATCGAACATCTAGGCAGCAAGAAGATAGCAGTAGGGACAGGCAGTCAGCGCAAAAGCGCAGAACAGCTATTAGATAAAACGGATATCTTGAGTAAGCTCGATATTCTCGTGACAGCAACAGACGTTAAGAATCACAAACCAAATCCGGATACTTTCTTAGATGCGAGTTTTGGTATGGGTTTGCAGCCAAAGCAGTGTGTTGTGTTTGAAGATACGAACCTAGGTAAGCAGGCTGCTCATGCTGCGAACATGGATTGTATTCTAGTGGTAGAGGGGAAGAAACTAGAGTTCTATCCTGCACCAAGCTGATTGCAAGGATTGGGTTGTTAAACCGCCAAACTAATAGCCTAGCGGAACAATACTGATTTTCTGTTAGGCGATTTCGCTCATTTCGCTGTCTAGGAACAGGCACACACTGTTTCGACCTGCTGCTTTGGCTTCATAAAGTGCTAAATCGGCGCACTTGTAGTTAAGAGCAGGGTCGTTGGTCAGGTTGGTAATTCCACCACTGACCGTCACCACGTTATCGAGCTCAATACTGACTGCGATTCTCAATCTGTTAAGTACATACTCAGCTTCTTCTGTTGTGGTATGAGGCAGAATAACGCCAAACTCTTCGCCACCAATACGAGCCACAAAATCAGTTTCTCGGCACTCTCGTTGTAATACTTGAGCAACGGTTTGAATGACGCGATCTCCATAATCGTGACCAAATCTGTCGTTGATGCGTTTGAAGTGGTCTATGTCCAAAATCGCTAAACAAGACTGTTCGCGAGTAGGGTAACGATTAACACGAGAGCACTCATCTCGCAGCTCAAGATCGAATTTACGGCGGTTCCAACACCCAGCTAAGGCATCTTTTTCACTCAGGTTTCTCAGTTTGTTTTCTAGCTCTTTGTGTTTACTTATATCCACAAATGAAGCAACATAAAACTGAATCACGTCTTTCGAGTCTTTAATGGTTTGGATTCGCAATATTTCCGTGATCAAAGACCCGTCTTTACGACGATTAACCACTTCGCCTTCCCACATGCCTTTCTCTTTGATGATGCTCCACATCTTGATGTAGAACTCTTCGTTGTAGCGACCAGAGGCAAACATGGACGGTTGGCGGCCTTTTACGTCTTCTAACTCGTAGCCACTCACACGGGTGAACTCTTGGTTTACTTTGATGATTCGGTTGTTTCTGTCGGTAATCACCAAGGCAGACATGCCATTCATTGCGGCCTTAGCAAGTTGGCTCTCGATACTGTTCTTCTTGTGGTTGCTGTTCCACAATACGAAGCCAGCGGAGATCATCGAAATCAAGAAAGACAAGGTGATGATCTGAACGACGATCGCTTGTTTTTCTTGTCGGTATTGACTGCTGAACTGCTGATTTTCAATGTGAAGAACCATGTAAATAGGGCCTTCAAACTGTTTGATTTTAGGGCTGATGTCGGAATGAAAATACCAGTTCTCACCATCGAAATAGCTCGAAGATGTCTTGTCTTGAATCGCAGTCCAAAGCTCAGGGTATAACTTTGCGTAAGTCTGCTCTGAACGTGATTCAATTACATGTCCGAAAGATTCCGTAGGATCCGGCCCCATGATTATGTGTCCGGTTTTGTTGAGAATAATAGGAACAGCAGAAGATGCACCAATTTGATAGTAAAGGCGCTTATAAATCTCAAGCATGTTCAGGTTTGCGATGAAGTAACCAATAATGCGGTTGTTTTCAGCGACTGGCGTCATAATGCGTAGCGCTGGAATCAAAGGGCGAACGATCTCTCCGTTTTCGACTTCAAGATCAATACCGCGAGAGCTAATCTCACCAATCTTTAATTGCTGTAGTACCTCATAGTAATCACGCGAAGACTTGTTCTGCAGTTCACTATCTGGAACCACGATTGCTTGATTGTCTTTATAATTAACGCGAAACACTTCGTTGCCAGCTAGATCGAGGTAACGAAGATGGGAATAGTATTTTTGGCCACGAGCTAACATCACCCAAAGATCTTGCAGGGTTTCTTTATGGATAATAGAAGGTTCTCGAATCGCTCGGAGTAGTGTTTGAGAGTCGGCGATTGAAGGAACAGAGTTAGAGATTTGCTCAACAATAACAGCGAGTTCATGAAAGCTGTATTCGATTTGATTTTGGCTAGACTGCTTAATATTTAGAGTGTGCTGAGCATCAATTCTGTCAAGTTCAGAATTGATGTAGAGGGCAGGGACTAGTCCTAGGGCAAAGATGGTACATAGAAATTGGCTGACTAGTTTTTTTATACTTGTATTCATCACTGTCCTCAAAGAATCAGCGCAATACTATATATTTTATAGGTTTTTTAATGTGATCTTGACCGAGAAGTTAAGACAAGATTCGCATATAACTACGATTTAAGTGCAACTTATTGCACTTAAGCTTGATTGCTCAATATGGAACGATGTTCCGAAATATTAGCCAAATTAATCGCGATTAATTGCCGCTTATCTAACTAAGGACAGCTAGCTTAGGCCTACGATATTTCCATTACTATCAATATCTAACGACATGAACGCCGGTTTGTCAGGCAAGCCTGGCATGGTCATCACATTGCCGCACAACGCGTAAATAAAACCAGCACCAGCACACAATTTTAGTTCTCTAACGGGCACGTCAAATTGGATTGGTGCACCTTTTACGTGTGCTTCTGTCGAGATCGATAATGGTGTTTTTGCTAAACAAACCGATAGGTCGTTATAGCCATGCAGTTTGAATTCGGCCAGTTGTTTTTTAGCCAGTGGAGATAGCGTAATACTTGCTGCGCCATAGCCAACTTCAGCGACTGCCATCAGCTTTTCTTCTAGGCTTTGCTCTGAGTGATACAAAGGCTTAAATCCACTCTGTTTTTGGCAAGCTTTTACCACGGCGTGAGCCAGTTGAGTCGCCCCTTCGCCACCTTGACCAAATGCTTCGCTTACTTCAACGCTAACGCTTGGATCGAAGTCGGTGATCATCTGTTTCAAAGCATCGAGCTCTTGAGCTGAGTCTTGTGGGAATCGGTTAATCGCAACAACTGTAGGCACTTGGTATTGCTTAACGTTAGTGATGTGCCATTTTAGGTTCTCAAACCCTGCAACAAGCGCGTCTTGGTCATCATTAAAGATTGAATCAGGTAACGGAGTGCCCGGTCTCAAATCGTATAAACCAGAGTTAGCCTTTAATCCACGTAAGGTTGCGACAACCACAGCGCAATCGGGCTTCTTATTCGACGCTTTCGCTTTTATGTTGCACGCTTTCTCAAAGCCCATGTCTGAGCCGAAACCACCTTCAGTTACCACAAAGTCACTCAGCTTTAACGCTATTTTATCGGCAATAATTGAAGAGTTACCATGTGCGATGTTCGCGAAAGGCCCGGCGTGAATTAGGGTAGGAACGCCTTCAAGGGTTTGCATCAATGTTGGTTCAATAGAATCCTTCATGGTCACGGTCATTGCGCCTGCAACGTTGAAGTCATCTGCGGTTAGCGGCAAGCCTTGTTTGTTGTAAGCAAGTACCACCCGTCCGATACGCTTTCTTAAATCTTGAAGGTCATCAGCTAGAGCAAGAATGGCCATTAGCTCAGAAGCGGCTGAGATATCAAATCCATCTTCGCGCTCAAAGCCATTAATTGTTTTGTCTGCTTCGTTCTTGCCAACCGTGATCATGCGTAATGCGCGATCATTATGGTCAAGTACACGTCGCCAAACGATTCTGCTTGGGTCGATATTCAATGCTTTTAAGCCTGAGCGCGTTTCAAAGGCGTCTAACCCTTCACGCTGTTCATGATACAAACGTGCATCAATGGCGGCGGAGGCGAGGTTGTGAGCGGCCGTAACAGCATGAATATCGCCCGTGAGATGCAGGTTTAATTGTTCCATAGGGGCAACTTGAGAGTAACCACCGCCCGCTGCGCCGCCTTTTACACCAAATACCGGGCCCATTGAAGGCTGACGAATGCAGGCCATTGCAGATTGGTTAATCTTTGCGAGGCCTTGTGCTAATCCGATAGTAGTGACGGTTTTGCCTTCACCAAGAGGTGTCGGTGTGATCGCCGTGACTACGACTAACTTACCATCTTGTTGGTTGGCGAGGCGTTCAAGTGATGTGAGAGACACTTTAGATTTGAATTGCCCTAATGGCTGATGTTCGTTGTGGTGCAGGCCAGCTTGCTTGGCAACCTCACTGATGTTTTTAAGGGGAGTAGAGCGACAAATATCAATATCAGACAGCATATTTGATCCTTATATCAGAACCGAAAGGCGGTACGTAAACGTTTGCGTGGCGATAGTACTGTATAAATTTGCCAAGTAAAGGCAAACCACACGAATTATGTGCTGGAAGATAACAGATCTAAAGAGTCATTGCGCGAGATCAAATCTTAAACGAGCAAAATATTCGATATGATTAACTTCAGCTGCCGTTATATTGGTGTTGAATACAAAAAGGGCTGCATATAGCAGCCCTTCAAGGAATGGGTAATCTCACTTGGCGTTAACCTTTAAGAGGTAACTGCCTAATATGGTCGATTAACGATCCCAGTATGTTTCTTCTAAGCTATCTTCGCGTTCAGGTAATGCACGAGAAAGGCGAGGAGAGTGCTGAGTCAACACTTCGTAGCTTACACGGTTTGCGTACTTACAAATTTGAGACAGTGAAGAGTAAGTTAGACAAGTGTGCTCGTGTTTCTCTGAGTTTGGTACATTCACGTGGTGGTAGCTGTTTGCTGCCATGTCGTGAAGTAGTGCTGAAAGTGCACCATCGCCAGCGCCATTGGTATTCTTAATCTCAAGTGGGCCACCTAGGTAAGGGCCAATGTGAGAGTACACTTTTACTGGGTCTTTACAGTCTTGCTTATGCATCGCACGGCTGAATTCGTATTTATTGAACTCAGGGATGTTACCCGGTAACAATGGCAGTGTGGTTTCGCGTTTCGCTGGTTCGTCAGTGTAACCTGCCATGTATAGACCAATAGGGCCTGCAGTACATAGAACTAGGTCAACCCACTCAAGTGCCTTGTTAGCAGCCAATAGAGGATCTTTTTCACCCGTTAGCGCTTCACCTTCATCTTCGTTCATCGCGACGATGGTTACGTTTTCTTTCAGGTATTCTTGCCACCATTCAGCGTTGCCTTCGATCACATACTTAGTACCAAGTGTTAGTACAACAGGCACATTGTGCGCTTTCGCGTATTCAATCGCTTTTTGTACCGCTTTTGGCATCGGATCTTCAGGTTTGCCACGCATTAGGTATGACGACACAACCAATGCAGACGCTTTCTCGAAGACTTTTTCAGGAATGCTTTCTGGAAGAAGTTGGTTCATGTGGCCTTCGTTGATTGCAAACGTACGTTCGCCATCTTCAGAAATCAGCGTGTAACAACGACCAATTGGACCATCAACAGTTTGAAGGTGGTTTAGATTCATACGAGAAGAAGTGCGGCAAAGGTAACGATAACCAAATGAGCCAACTTCAATCTTCTTAGACATTACGCCAAGCAGGACAGATTTGCTGTCCGCAAGTACGGAATAGTTGTGCAGTGTGTTGCCGATAGTATCGCCAGGATATTGATGCGTGATCAAACCGCGCTCAACTAACTCTTCATACAGCGCATCTGCTTTACTTTCTTCCAATACCAGTGAGTGACCTTTACTCAGCTCGTATTTTTCTAGGAACTCGTTGTCAACACGGGCTTCGATATCAACAATCGTTTGGCCAACACCCACAATCGTTGCGCGGTGAAGCTTAGGCGTTTGTTGAATTTGGTTGACCAACGGATCACGTGCGTGAGTTGGAAAGTAGTGCTTAGATTTACGCTGTCCAGGAAACTTCATATGAAAAATACAGTGAAAAAATTTTGCCGCATGATATCACATTTTGTTTCTGTTTCTTTCATTTTTATTACATTTTGAATCACCTGCACAATGTCTGTACAGGTGATTCAACTAACTATATGTTTGAAACTACTCGGTTGGCTGTACTAACGTCGCTGGATCAACGTAAGCCTCTGTACCCCATAGTGGAACAGTTGAAAGGCTGTGTTTGAAGCTACCTTCTGTTTCTTTGGTGGTGTAAGACAAGTAAAGCAGCGACTGATTCTCTGCATCGTAGATACGACGAACCTTCATTGTTTTAAAGAAGATACTTTTCGATTGCTTGAATACCACTTCGCCAGACTTACTCTTGTCTATTTGAGCAATCATTTCTGGTGTAATTTCACCTGTTTGACGACAAGATATAGAGCTATCACTTGGATCAGAAAGGCTAAGGTTTGCTTCGATTGATGCGATATGACAGGTAACACCCGCGATCTTATCGTCATCTAATGAAGACATCTTGATATCCTTCATTGTGAAGAAACCCAGTGAGACGTCGCCAACCTCGTTGTCCGAACAGCCAGCTAACATTGTCACGATACCTGCTGCTATTAAGGCTTTTTTCATAAGAAGTCCTTTTTATTTATATAGTTCTGTTTACTATAAGGATATTGAAAGCTTGGATACGAGTGTAGAGCTTTTCGTTAAGTTCTTAAAGGATGTTGTTGGATAATGAAAAATATTAAGCATTTAAAGTACTTGTTGGCCTTGGTCATGCTCTGTATGCTCTCTGCTTGTAGCTCGGCACCTCAGCCGACCGTATGTCTTCCAAATAACTGCGATATTTGGGGATACTAACCGTAGGTACTAAAAGAATGAATAACGAAATACCTGAAATTGCACACAAGAAAAACCAATGGCTATTTAGTCAGCTCGATATTGCTTACCCCGCAAAAGAGAGCCTCCTCGGCCGTGAACTTTATCAAAGCAAACTTCCATCCAAGACATACCAACTCCTAGCACAAGATCAAACTCCTTCCCAAATTGATGAACTGCATAAAGTCGATTTCCATAAATTGACCGTGCTATTTTCACTCAACCAAGCAAGCGTTTACCAAGATGAAATCGAAAGGGCACACATGCTTGAGTTCTTGAGCCAAATTATGCTTTCTGACGATCATGTATTATATATTGGTACTCAAAACGGTGAAGTTGTGGCGAGCGCTATCGTCACAGAAGCGGATGGTTCCCTATTGATCTCGGATGTCGTTGCTGAAAATGGTCAAAGTATCAACAACTTTGCTAAGCAGTTACACGATTTTTGGGCACAAGATCATGCTTCTTGCGATAAAGTATGGATCGAGAACTAAAGATTCTTTGACAAAGCGTTAATCTAAGTACAATACCCCGTCTTATTTAAAGGGTATTGTATGTACAAGCTATTGATATCAATCGCTGTATTATGTGTTAGCGCTTATTCTTCACTCAGTTTTGCTAACGACTGGGATATTAAACGCATCCTAGTTTTACACTCATACGAACCTTCTTATCAATGGACTGCTGACTTCCAAAAAGGGATAGACAGTGCGTTCAGCCAGTCTCAAACCGAAGTTAAACTCTCAATAGAGTATTTGGATTCAAAGCGTGCCCACAGCCCAGAGTATTACGACTCTCTCGCGAACTACTTACGTGCGAAGTATGCAGGTTATAAATTTGATGGCGTAATTGCGACGGACGATAACGCAGCCAATTTTCTTGAATCTCTGCCTAATTTGATTGATCGCTCCACACCTGTCGTTGCAGCCGGCATCAATGATTTCAGCACCGACATGTACGCGGTGTCTGACAGAGCAACTGTGCTTTACGATAACGATCAGATAGACGTTAATATTAAGCTGATCTCCAAATTAAGACCTAATCTAAAGAATCTCTATTTTGTAAATGATTACAGTGTCACGTCTGAATTGATTCATAAAGAAATGAACAAAATGATGGCTGAATTTTCAAATATCAATCTCGTAGAAATTCGCGACTTGTCGCTGGAGCATACGAGCCAATTTTTGGAAGGGATCTCTGCGGACGATGCGGTATTGCTCAGTCATTACAACACCGAGTTAAAGCAAGGGGTTTATCACACTTACCAAGAGATTGCGGATACGTTGTCAAAAGCGAGTGCTGCTCCGGTGTTTGCTTTATGGCAGTTCTATATTTCGGGTGATGTACTCGGTGGTTACGTTAATCACTCACAAAGCATGGGTGAACAGGCCGTCGATGCGTTGGATAAATACCTTCCACTTGGTTTTACTACACCGTTAACTCCCGGAGACAACAAACGTTTTGTATTCAATTACCCTGCAATGAAGAGATACGGGATTAGTGGAAACGCGTTACCTGACGAAGCGGTTTTCATTAACGAGCCTTCATCCTTTATTCGCAAAAACTTCCAGTTGTTATTGGGGCTGTCGATGGTGATTGCGGGTTTGAGCCTGATCATCTTGATGCAATTTGTCACTCTGCGCCAAAAGAAAGAGTTGGCGAATAAGAACAAACGAATCTTAAAGCTTCAGAAACAGACCTTGAATATCCAAAAGGATATGATTCATGTTCTCGGAGAGGCAATTGAAACCCGCTCTGGCGAAACTGGTAATCACGTTAAGCGTGTAGCCAAGTTGTCTGCACTGCTTGCTAAGTATCGTGGCTTGAGCCATCGCGAGGTCGAGATGATTGAGATCATCAGCCCAATGCACGATGTGGGTAAGATTTCAGTCCCTGAATCAATCTTGGATAAACCTGGGAAATTAACCGACCAAGAGTGGGAGGTGATGAAGCTTCATACTACGGCTGGCTATAACTTACTAAAGAGCGGAGCGGGTGATATTACCAACCTCGCGGCAATCATTGCTAACGAACATCACGAGCGTTGGGATGGTGCTGGATACCCGAATGGAAAAGTGGGTGATGAAATACACCTGTTTTCTCGTATCACTGCCGTAGCCGATGTGTTTGATGCGCTGCTTAGTGCACGTTGCTACAAAGAACCGTGGCCGTTAGATATGGTGGTCGATTTGTTTGAGCGAGAGTGTGGCTACCAGTTTGATCCTCAGCTAACTAAATTGCTACTGAAACACTTATCCGAGTTTGTCGCTATCCGAGATTCGTACCCCGATACTGGAACTGTAGAATATGCGTCTTCACCTTCACCTTCGCTTGAAGCTAAGGTCTTAGAAGAGTCGGTTGTTAGCTAATTGTCGCTCTATCTGAGTAGCCTATAAGCCATTTTTTTTATCGATTCACCACGATCCGGCTAGGAAGTAGTGATTTATATTTTCTCCTGAAATTGAGTAGCTTATGTAAAGCTCGCAGTATTTGGTTTCGTAGAATCTGGGTTAATTTAATGAAAACTATTGCTTATGCTGAGCGATAAAGTGATCAACTCCATATTTCGCGAAGAGAAATAAGCCTGTATCTGCAAACTGTTACCTCAATCATCTCGCGCATTGAAAGAACACTATAGGATAAAACTTGGATTCAATCTGAGTGAGATACCTATGCGGTTAGAACAGACTAAATGTGTGATTTTCGATTGTGACGGAACACTTATCGATAGTGAAAAGCTGTGCTGCCAAGCTTTGGTGAACGTTTTCACTGGCTTTGGAGCGGAGCTAAACGTCAACGACTGCTATGCGCACTTTCAAGGCGGGAAGCTAGCCGACATCTTAATGGATACACAAGAACGTCTTGGGTTATCTATCTCGATTGATACACTTGAGCCGTTATATCGCAATGAATTACAAGCACTGTTCCAGCGTCATTTAAAACCGATGGATGGCGCTATCGAACTTATTGAATTCCTCAAACAACAAGACATCGAGTTTTGTATTGCTTCCAATGCACCGAAATCTAGGGTTGAATCTTCATTGGCGATGACAGGCATGTTAGACGACTTCAAAGGCAAAGTGTTCTCAGCTTTTGATGCTAACAGCTGGAAGCCAGAGCCTGATCTAATCATGTACACGGCCATGAACATGGGCTTTCTGCCAAATGAGTGCATCTACGTGGATGATACGTTGAAAGGGATTGAGGCTGGTGTTCGCGCGGGTATCCAATCGTTTCGATTACGCCCGAGTATTGATGAAGCAATCGTAGATCCCGAAGCCGACTCAGCAGAACTCGCGGCTCAGGATATCTACAGTTTAGAAGAAATTTCAGTTTGGATTAATGGCAAGCACTGCTCAAATGGTGGTATATCGAATTCTGCAGCTTTGGTGGGGTAGAGCTTAGTTGAAGGCTGACTACCTTACTAAATTGTTTGGTGTGGAAACCGCAAGATGCACAAGTAAACTTTTCTCCACTTTCTGAAAGCAGATACTCGTCGTGTTGGCATAAAGGGCATGTAATGTCGTCGGTGTTTGGTGTTTCTGTTTTATTCATTATGTGTCACCTGCAGCAAGGGGGTAAGCGAAAAAAGACCCGTTCAATTAGATTACTCCTAAGCTCGAATATTAGACAGTTCTGACACTTCTTAATCTCTCCTTTGCGACTTGCTTCATGGTAATTGATAATGTCATCGTTATCGACCATGGTTCTTGTAATGTTATTAAACAAAAGCCAAAAAGAAAGGACCCATTACGAGTCCTCATTAGTTTGTTTTCAATTCACGCCGCTAGTTCACCAGTTGATCCTTAAGTTCGGTAGCGTGCCAATGTCTGAGATAGAGAAACCGACGCTTCTGTTAGCCTAGATACGCCATTTGAAGAATTCTGAGCCACGTCTTTAATCACATCGGATTGGCTTCGAATATCGTTAAGCTCTGCTGCAATCGTATTGGCAACGTTACTTTGCTCATCGGCTGATGTTGCGATTTGGATACTCATGTCCATTAGCGCTTGAGCTGAATCTGCAATCGAGTTTACGTCGTGACCAATGTCCGAAATCAACTGGCTACTGGTTTGCGCTTGATCAACCGTCTGTTCGGTGATCTTCGCGATATTTTGGCTCTCTTGCTGTAAGCGCTCAATCATCGCTTGGATTTCTACCGTTGCCGACTGAGTGCGGCTTGCCAGTGTTCTTACTTCATCAGCAACAACAGCGAAACCTCGGCCTTGTTCGCCCGCACGAGCGGCTTCAATCGCGGCATTCAAAGCAAGTAAGTTAGTTTGCTCTGAAATAGCATTGATCGTCGTGATGACCTCGTTAATTTGGCTCGTATTCACATTCAAGCTAGTAACAGAAGATGAGGTTTGCTCAATCAAAGAAGAAAGGGTGGTGATTTCTGAGATCGCTTGTTGAACTTTCGCGTGGCTATCGTTGATTTGCTGCGCGTCTTGCTCGGTTTGTTCCGTTGAGCGTGCAGAGATGTTAGAGACTTCATTTGCTGAAGCTGTCATCTGATCCATTGCTGTCGCTACAGAGTCTAGAGAGGCATTTTGGCTCATGATTTGTGTTTCGCTGCGCTTCATCTCTGTTTCGAAAGAAGCTGACGTTTCACTTAGCGTTGCTGCACTGTGGTTTACGTTGTTGACTAACTCGCTAAGCGTGTCCATTGAACGGTCAAGCGCACAACCAATCGTGCCGAACTCGTCACGGCCAGGGTGGAAGCCAAGGCGTGATGTTAAGTCACCATCACCAATCTTTTGAGTCGTTGAATAAAGAACCCAAAGTGCGCCGCCTAGGAAAGTCGCTACCCAGTAACAGAAAAGACCAAAAGGTACACACCACAAAAAGCTCAGTAAGAAAGTGTACAGTGCTTGCTGCTTTTGATTCTGTATATCGTTAGTTGAAACGGTAAGTGAGTAGTAGTTGCCATCTTGTGCGAGTGCTGTGGCAGTCACCGAACCATTGTTTGAAATAGTGGTTTGTTGAGCGCGAGTTTGCTGGCTAACAGAGCGAACAGAAGCAGGGGAATCTGATGCTGATAAAATGCCTTGCAGTTGATACTCGACCTGCTGTTTTGCAGTTACGTCAATGTGTTCCATTTTGTTGACGTAGTTCAGTCCAGCTAGGCTTGCCAAAGCGGCAAAAAAGATTAAGAAAATGACCCAAAATTTGTCGTTGATCGACATCTTGATAAACAGTTTGTCTATCGTTCGAAATTGTACTTCTTTCATAAAAACTCCACGGTAAATCCTTTACCGTGGACTCTAAATAACCGACCTCAATAAAAATGTGACTTCAATCGACTAATTGTGAAAATTAATGATAGTGACATGTTATTTGTGAGATCTGGATCAAGTAAATTAGTTCTGTATAGGTTTATTAGCCCAAAGAAGGCAGTAACCCTACTGAAATAAGAACTTGAATGGCAATGATAAATACGCCAACGCTACCTGCTAAAAACAACGCTTTGCTACCGCCTAACACTTGGTAACTGGCTTCTGCAGATTGAGGTTTGACAGAGAAATCAGTGTAACGAACCTTGTAGACCATCACTGTTGGTAACAGAATCGCGAGCACTGAAAGTGCAATGGCTGCGTAGCCTAAAGCCATGATGAAGCCTTGTGGGTAAAATAAGGCAA
The DNA here is from genome assembly GCF_041473835.1 of Vibrio sp. 10N.222.55.A1. NCBI lineage: Bacteria > Pseudomonadati > Pseudomonadota > Gammaproteobacteria > Vibrionales > Vibrionaceae > Vibrio > Vibrio sp. 10N.222.55.A1. The sequence goes on from NZ_JBFRSX010000081.1 coordinate 24,817, forward strand.
AACCCAGTGGCGGTAAGAAGGTGATAGCAGCTGTCTTAACACGTTTTGCGTTACCTAGTTTCTTGCTCAGTGAGTCGCCCATGAATTCAAATAAGCCCAAGCTTACACCAATAAAAGATGTCAGCAGTGCAAGGTCCGCAAACACACCGACGATCACGCTTAGGTTGGATTGATGAACAGTTTGCGATAGTGAGACTAATAGCGCGCCTAAACTTGTATCAGACAATAATTGCTCTTGGCTAATCACACCCAAAGTAACACTTTGCCAGAAAACGTAGATAACCAGAGGCAGTGCCGAGCCAATAATCATTACCTTACGTAAAGAACGAACGTCACCATCTAGGTATCGAACAATTGATGGGATGCTGCCGTGGAAACCAAAAGAGGTAAACACAACCGGAATCGCCGCCACAATCAGGCCTTGCTGTAAAGGCATGCTCATTAGGTATTGAGAGGTAATGTTTGGCGCCAGGAAGCTGAGTACCAAAACCATCGCGATAAGCTTTAAGCCAAACAAAACGCGGTTAACTTTATCAACACTGTGTGTACCAATCGTCACAACGCCGGCAACTAATAGGGTAAATAGAAGCGTGGTGATTTGAGCATTGAGTTCGATACCCGCGATATCCGAAATTCGTTGGTTAAATTGCGCACCGCCGCCAGCTATGTATGCCGCACACAGAGCGTAGAAAAGAAACATCACCGCGAAGCTCGCAATCCACTTTCCTTTTGTCCCCAAAATGGTATGAGCTAACGTGTGTAGGGTAGCGTCAGATTCTGCGAATTGGTGAAGCTCTACCATTAATAGCGCAGTAAAAGCCATTAACGCCCATAAACCCAGCATCAAGAAAAGTGAAGTTGAAAAGCCAATACCTGCAGAAGCAAGTGGAAGAGCGAGCATGCCAGCACCAATGGTTGTGCCTGCAATGATCAAAGTACTACCAAAAACCTTTGATTTATTCATTGTATATAATTCTTTACGTTAGGGTGTGTTTTCATTGTAATTCTTCTAGCTTAAGCGCATAAACCCAAAGAATATCTCGATTTTGAAGTATTCTGATTGAGTTTAATTCCAAATGCAATTCTTATTGTAATTAAAAACATCCAGTGTAAATTAATATTTACACAAAGGGGCGTGTCAGCATTCAAATGAGCAAAGCAAACGTTTGACCATGATCGGTTTCAAAATTTATAGAGTAATTTGTTGTACTTGGTGTAAGGTGGCAGTACATATGTCGTTCGCGTATACCCCTTTAGCGCAAAAAAGCGTTAATGATCGCGAGTAGCTTTAAGCTATGAATATGGAATGGGTAGAGTAGAGTGCGTTCATCAAAGTGACATAATATAAGTCCAAGATGGTGCACTAGTTAATCGGACATCATGTCCACATCAAGGAATAGAGGGGGCACAATGAGTGACCAATCTTATAATGACGAAAGTCTAGAGTTGTTAGATGCTATGGAAATTGGCATTGATTTGTCTGACTATGAGCAGACAGTGAAACAGTTAGCAGAAGAGCTTTTCAAGTCTTCGAACTAAGCTTTTAAGATCTTTAATTCAGTTTCAACTGAAACGTTTTAAAGCTAAAAGTTTTCTTAGCTAAAGCTTCTCAAAGCAAACAATTCTAAACTGAGCAAATCGTATTCGCTCACACGTCATACCAAAACTATCCTCATTAAAGTTCGCGAAGATAAACGAGTACGTTTACCATGTTACTTAGTTCTCGATACTTTAATGAGGTTCAATGAACTTTCTCGCACACCTTCACATCGCCAAGCACTGTAACAGCAACTTAGCAGGTAACCTGTTAGGTGATTTTGTTAAAGGCGACCCTAATAAACACTATTCTGATTCCCTTTCTGACGGTATTAGGCTTCATCGATTTGTTGATAGCTATACTGATCGTCATGATGTATGTCGTTCTGCAAAATCACTTTTCTCAGACCAAACACGACGCTTTGCGCCTATCGCACTCGATGTATTTTGGGATCACTGCTTAGCCAATCATTGGGATCAGTTTTCACAGCAGACATTAGAGCGTTTTTGTTTAGATAGCCATGAGCAGATCTTTGAACATCAAGAGCCACACTGGCCTGAAAATTTCGTTATGGTTCATCAGAAAATGGCTGAGCATAGATGGTTAGAGAGCTATCAAGACATGTCATCTATAGAGGTGGTGTTGCAGCGAATGGCGTTGAGAAGGCCTAAGCTCGGTATGCTCGAGGCATGTTACGATGACCTCGAACGTCACTATGATACGTTGCAGTGTCACTTTAATGAGCTTTATCCCAACGTTTTAGAGGAAGCTAAGCAGTTTAATGCGCTTCAAATGAAGAAAAATCAAAAGGAAAGGTAAACAGCGTAATGCAGGTTTGCTACAATCCGCGCCTATTTAATCTTTGAGCATCATACTATGTCTGAATCTACAAAATCTTTTAACCAACTAGGATTATCTGAGCATCTTCTTGCCACGTTGTCTGAGCTTAATTTTACGGCTCCTACCAGTGTTCAAGAACAAGCAATTCCATTGGTATTAGAAGGCAAAGATGTACTGGCTGGTGCTCAAACGGGTACAGGTAAAACGGCTGCGTTTGGTTTACCGATTATTCAAAGATTAATCGAGACAAAAGACAACGTTATTCCGAACCCTAAGCTCGTTCGTGCGCTTGTATTAGTGCCAACTCGTGAATTGGCACAACAGGTTTTCGATAACTTAACTAGCTACGCAAAGGGCACCGACATTAAAGTCGTGGTGGCTTACGGCGGCGTTAGCATGAAGGTGCAAACTGATAACTTACGCGGTGGCGCAGATATTCTTGTCGCGACGCCTGGTCGTCTTATTGATCACATGTTCACTAGAAACATCATGTTGAGCCAAACGGAAGTACTGGTACTGGATGAAGCTGACCGTATGTTAGATATGGGCTTCATGCCTGACATCAAGCGTATTCTTTCTCGCATGAACGAAGTGCGTCAAACTCTGTTCTTCTCTGCAACGTTTGATAACAAAATCAAAGCGATTGCACACCGTATGATGCAGAAGCCAAGTGAAATCCAAGTTACTCCAAAAAACAGCACCGCTGAAACCGTAACACAGATGGTTTACCCGGTAGATAAGTCGCGTAAAAGTGAGCTATTAGCGTATTTGATTGGTTCAAAAAACTGGCAACAAGTGTTGGTGTTCACAAAGACTAAGCAGGGCACTGATGCTCTCGTTAAAGAGCTTAAGTTAGACGGCATTAAAGCGGCATCAATCAATGGCGATAAGAGCCAAGGTGCGCGTCAAAAAGCCCTAGACGATTTCAAGTCAGGCAAAGTTCGTGCGTTGATCGCAACCGACGTGGCAGCTCGTGGTATTGATATTCAGCAGCTAGAACAAGTTGTGAACTATGACATGCCATTTAAAGCAGAAGATTATGTTCACCGCATCGGACGTACTGGCCGTGCGGGTAACAGCGGCTTAGCGATCTCTTTGATGAGTCAGGATGAAGCTTACCTATTGGGTGATATTGAGCGATTACTTGATACTCGCTTGCCTCAAGAGTGGCTAGAGGGCTTTGAACCAAGCCTTGAAAAAGATCTAGCGCCCGATCGTGGTGGTCGCAGCAAAAGCCGTTCATCAGAAAAACGTAAGATGAAAGCGAAGCTTAAGATTCACCAAAACCGCGGTAAAGCACGTCGCTAATAAGCTGTACAAAGCTCCAGTTTAAAGATCTATACATATAAAAACGCGCCGTTACAGTGACTTCTGTAACGGCGCGTTTTTGTATCTTATAAGCTCATCATGGGTATGAACCCGATTAAGCTTTATGTTCCTGGTTACACTTCCATTCACATGGCACTTCATAAATCAGCTCTTCAATCGAGGTTGGATTTAGAGCCCACTCTTCATCAATATTGAACTTGCTGACCATCTGCGTGTTGAAAAGCTGCCAATGCTTAAGTAGGGCGTCTTCGGGTGAGGTGACCATATCACCTTCATTCCAAGTGCTTTCCATAAAGGGAGTGAGGCATACAGCGCCGTTTGCGTACATGATCATTTGCCATTTAACTTCGTAAATGTTGATCATTTTGTCTGGGTTAGCTGCATTGTACTCAGCGGCAAGCCCGTTAATCTCTTTTTCAACATCGCCGACATTGTCGATGAAGTAATCAACTAGGTTGTCTTCTTGGCGAACAGAGTCTGAAATAAGCTGCATTGGCCTACGTGAGTGAATCATGTTGGTGAACAGACGCATGCTAAACAGGTAGATAGCGATATTTGGCGCAACATCTTTTGGCAGCTCTTCCATAATCTTACTGATGTAAGACTGAAAATAATCGTGTAAAGAATCACTTATTGCATGCCAAATCTTTTCTTTGCTACCAAAGTGGTGGCGGATAAGGCTATGCGAGACGCCTGCCTTTTCACTGATGTTTCGCAGTGATACACGATCGTAGCCAAAGTCACAGAACATGTCTGCGGCAACGCTCATGATCAAAAAACGCGTCTCTTCGGCGTCTTTTGCACTTCTTCTACCTTGCTTCTTTTCGGTCATCTTCATTTCACATAATTACCTGATTACAACATTCTACACTGTTTTTACTGAAATAAAAAATACTGCACAAGTGGAAAGTAAATCTTGAGAATTATTTAATATTAAATATACTGCCCACCTGTGTAATAAATCATAATAATTAAACGGAGAGGCATCATGCAGTTCAATTTGTCTATCAATGCCATATCGAGCAAGCGCATGGGAGCTGTTATTGCAGCACTATTGCTCGCAGGCTCTCTAACTGGATGTGACAAAGTTCAGTCAGAGGAAAATGTGCAGGTAATCAAGCCAGTCAAGCTGTTCGAAATCCCACAACAGACTGATATTGATCTCGATAGCTTCATTGCAAAGGTTGATGCAACCGACCGTGCGGCACTTTCTTTCCAAGTGGGTGGAGATATAGAAACCTTCGATGTTCGTATGGGACAAGAAGTGAAGAAAGGTCAGGTGTTAGCCGTATTAGACGCGACGGATTACCGTATTGCCGTTGACGCAGCCCAAGCTAAATTTGATCTGGCGAACAGCCAATACAAACAAGCTTCTGAGTTGTATGCGAAAAAACTGGTCAGTACCGATTACTACGACCAAGCCGTAAACACCTTTACTGCCGCTGAAGTTGAGTTGGACCAAGCAAAAACAAACCTTGGCTACACTACCTTAGTTGCTCCATTCGATGGCGTGGTATCGATGGTGTTTGGAAAGCAATATCAATTGATCGCAGAAAAGCAGCCTGTACTGAATATTTTGAATCACAGTGAAATGGATGTGACGTTTTCAATTCCAGTATCAAAGCTTGAAGACCGTTCTATTCAAGACCTAACGAGCTCAAACATGTGGGTTGTGATGGACAGCCACCGCGGCATTCGTATCCCGACTCGCTTTAAAGAAATCTCAACGCAACCAGATGAAGATACCAACAGCTACCAAGCGGTTGTGTCTATCGAAAAGCCAGAAGGCATCAATCTACTTTCTGGTATGACAGCGCAAGTTGAAGTTCAGAAAAGTAAATCTGACTACGGCATTGGTATTGTGGATTCAGCTTGGTTAAACAAAGACGTAGGCCATGGTGAACTATGGCGTTATAACCCTGACTCTCAACTGATTTCTAAAGTACAAGTCCTTCTTGATGAGCAAGGCAAGGTTATCGACGGATTGTCGTCTGGTGACCTTATCGTTGAAGCGGGTGTGGATGTGTTATCAGACGGACAACAAGTAAAAGCTTGGCTTCGTGAGGGCGGTATTTAATGAACCTTTCAAAATTATCAGTTGTTGTCGCGTCGGTTCTGTTACTTCAAGCCTGTAACAATGAAGCTGTACACCGTGAACAACCACCTTTGTTGGTTTCTACCTTTGAAGTTGGCGCACCGCTTACTAATCAGTTCAGAAGTTTTAATGGACAGGTGATGCCAGCTGAATTGACTCCCTTGGCATTTAAGCTAGCAGGCGAGATTCAACAAGTATTAGTAGAAGCGGGCGACAATGTCGAAAAAGGGCAGTTATTAGCCACCTTAGATAACGCAACGTACGTACAAGATCTGACTGATGCTCAATCTCAATTCAAACTGGCAAGCAAACAGTTGGCCCGTGGAACGGAGATGTTTGGCAGCGAAATGTTATCGCAATCAGAACACGACCAACTGACGGCTAACTATAAGCTCGCATCGGCGAATTTGGCGGCGGCGAAACGCAAGCTGAGTTACACAGAACTTTTAGCGCCGTTCTTAGGAACAGTTTCAACTGTCGATAAGCAACGATTCGAAAATACGACGCCTGGAGAAACACTACTGAGTGTGTACCAGAACGACAAGGTGTATGTGCGAATTCAAGTATCAGATTCGATCTTGGCGTCAATTAGCCCAGACATGCGTTCAAATAGCTATCGTCCTGAGGCGACCTTTGGCGGTCACACAGGCCAATATCCACTGACGTATCTAGAACACACCAGTGAACTGCACCCACAATCCCGTACCTACGAATTTTGGATGCAGATGCAGCAGCCTGAAAGTGAAATCCTGCCAGGCACGAGCGTTACGGTCAATGTAGATATGGCGAAAGCGGGCCTGAGCGATGTTCAAGGCTACCAATTACCAATGACAACGCTAGAAGCGGGCTCTGAAGCGAATCAGTTCTATGTGTGGAAAATGGAAGACGGACAAGCATTCAAAAGCGAAGTAGAAGTCGACAAGATCAGTGGCCAAGGCGCACTCATCGCTCATGGTGTTGAGCAAGGTGAGCTACTCGTAAATTCGAATTTAAGAAAACTCCGTGACGGAATCCAATTGTCAGGAAAAGCAGAATGAACATCGCAGAATATTCAATAAAGAACAAAGTAATCAGCTGGCTGTTTCTAGTCATTTTGGCCATTGGCGGTGTGACGTCTTTTGGTAATCTATCCCGTTTAGAAGACCCAGCTTTTACCATTAAAGATGCAATGATTATTTCAACTTACCCTGGCGCTACGTCAATGGAAGTTGAAGAAGAGCTGACTTACCCACTAGAAAAAGAGATAAGACAGCTTCCGTACATCGACAAGATTACCTCGACATCATCGAACGGTATGTCCCAAATTATGGTCAGTATGAAGATGGACTACGGTCCAGACGAGCTGCCTCAGATCTGGGATGAAATGCGCCGTAAGATCAACGATCTACAACCAACACTGCCAAGTGGTGTAAATTCCGTTCAGATCATCGATGATTTTGGTGATGTGTTTGGTGTGATGATCATGCTGACCGGTGATGGTTACGATTACGTTGAGCTCAAACAGTACGCAGATTACCTAACGCGTGAAATCGAACTGGTCGACGGTGTCGGTAAAGTAAGCATTGCAGGTGACCAACAAGAACAACTGTTTGTTGAGATGTCACTGGAACGCTTAGCCGCATTGAACCTAGATATGTCGACGGTTACGTCACTGCTAGCACAGCAAAACAGTGTGGTATCGGCAGGCGAGGTGATGCTGAATGGTCAAAGCCTTACGATCAAGCCAAACGGCACCTTAAGCACGGTTGAAGAACTAGAAAACCTGATCATTCATGGTCGCGATACAGGTAACCTGATTCGCTTGAAAGATGTCGCTGAAGTAACTCGTGGTATTCAAGAAAAGCCGGGCAATGTATTAACGTACAACGGTAAACCAGCAATCAACTTGGGTATTGCGTTCTCTTCTGGTGTAAACGTGGTTGAGATTGGTAAAGCACTGGATGCGGAACTGGATCGCCTAGAAAGCATTAAGCCAGCGGGTGTAGAACTGAATTACTTCTACAACCAAGCGCAAGAAGTAGACAAATCTGTGGCTGACTTCTTAATCAGCCTAGTTGAAGCGGTAGCCATCGTTATCATTGTATTGTTGTTCGCAATGGGCTTACGCAGTGGTTTGATCATCGGTTTGGTTCTTCTATTGACGGTATTCGGTACCTTCATCCTGATGGATTACAACGATGTTGAACTGCACCGCATCTCTCTGGGGGCACTGATCATCGCGCTGGGTATGCTGGTGGATAATGCGATTGTTGTCGTTGAAGGTATTTTGGTGGGCTTGAAGAAAGGCAAAACCAAGCTTCAAGCAGCGAAAGACATCGTCAAGCAAACACAATGGCCACTGTTAGGTGCGACCATTATCGCTATCACAGCGTTTGCACCGATTGGTTTGTCGAAGGATGCGACAGGCGAATTCATGGGTTCACTGTTTTGGGTACTGTGTTTCTCACTGTTCTTAAGTTGGGTTACGGCACTAACACTAACGCCATTCCTTGCTGAGATGTTGCTAAAAGAAGAAGACAAGGTCGATGAAAACGAAGACCCTTACAAAGGCATCCTGTTTGTGGTATTCGGTGCGTGTCTGAAAGTAGCACTTCGATTTAGATGGCTTACTGTAGTGAGCATGATTGCTCTGCTAGCTGCATCAATTGTTGGTTTTGGTATGGTGAGGCAACAGTTCTTCCCGCCATCAAACACACCGATGTTCTACGTCGACATGTGGATGCCAGAAGGTACCGATGTTCGTGAAACGATCAAGCAGACTGAGAAGGTTGAAAGCTACATTCGTCAACAAGACGACGTAGAGTTTGTAACCACAACGGTTGGGCAGGGCATGCAACGTTTCGCTCTGACATACCAACCAGAGAAAAGCTACGAAGCTTACGCCCAGTTGCAAGTAAGAACGACTGACCGTGACACTATGTTTAAGGCTCTAGCGGCGCTAGACAAAGACTTAGCAAACGAATTTGAACAACCGACGTTCCAATTCAAGTTGATTGAGTTTGGCCCGTCACCAGCTTCAAAAATTGAAGCGCGTATTATCGGCGCCGATCCACAAGTACTGCGTAATATTGCGGTTGAAGTCGAAGATATCTTACTTGCCGATCCTGGCTCTCGAAATGTGCGCCATGACTGGCGTGAACGCACCAAAGAGCTCGTGCCACTGTTTAACGAATCAAAGGCACGTCGCCTAGGCATTTCAAAAACTGACTTGTCTGAGACATTACAGATGGCGTTTGGTGGTTATAACATCGGCTTACTGCGTGATGGTACGCATATGTTACCTATCGTGGCACGCCTGCCTGAAGAAGAGCGTTTTGACTTTGAATCACTGAACAATGTGAAGATTTGGAGCCCATCACTACAAACTTACATCCCAGTTGAGCAAGTGATTGATGGCGTAGAGCTTCAATGGTCTGAGCCTCTGATTCAGCGTCGTGACAGAAAACGTACGCTAACGGTATTGGCTGATCACGATGTTCTTGGTGATGAAACGCCAGCGAGTCTGTTTGCTCGTGTGAAACCAAAGGTAGAAGCATTAGATTTACCAGAAGGCTACAGCATTAGCTGGGGCGGTGAGTACGAAAGCTCAAAAGATGCGCAGGAATCTCTGTTTGGCTCACTGCCAATGGGTTACTTGCTGATGTTTATCATCACGATGCTTCTGTTTAACTCGGTTCGCAAGCCGCTTGTGATTTGGTTTACGGTCCCGCTCTCTATCATTGGTGTTTCAATTGGTTTGTTAGGGACTAATATGCCATTCAGCTTCACGGCGTTCCTAGGCTTATTGAGTCTAAGCGGCATGATTTTGAAGAACGGAATCGTACTGCTTGACCAGATCAACAGTGAGCTACAAACAGGTAAAGACCCATATTTAGCGGTTGTCGACAGTGCGATTAGTCGTGTACGACCGGTATCTATGGCAGCACTTACGACTATCTTGGGCATGATTCCCTTGGTATTCGATGCATTTTTCGGCTCGATGGCGATTACCATCATGGCAGGCTTAGGCTTTGCTACAGTACTAACGCTAATAGTAGTACCAGTGATGTTCGCTATTCTATATAGAATCAAACCGTCCACTGCGGGTTATTAGGGAATGATATAAAACAGATTCTTTTAAGCCAGCCCAGTCAGTTTTGACTGGGCTTTTTTATACGTGTGATTTGATGACACGTGAGAGTGGCAAAGGGTACGAATAGATAAACATTAAAAAAACCGCTTACCAATGGTAAAGCGGCTTTGTCGGGAATAGAGGCAGTGCTAGATTGCGAGGCGTATATCCAACTCAATCGGTTTTGGCATGGCCAAATGATAGCCTTGATACATATCGAAGCCTAGGCTCTGCATCGCTTCGAGTTGTTGTTGGGTTTCTATTCCTTCAATCACTGTCTTTGCGCCAATTTGGGTTGCAAGATCGAGTACCAAGGTCATTTCTTGAGTTTCACCTTGTTCAAAGTCCAACATAACAGAGCGATCAATCTTGATTATATGAGGGTTGATATGGCGAACGCGCTGCTCGGTTGATGCTTGTGTTCCGAAATCATCGACTGCTATTTGAAAGCCATTATCTGCAAGTGAGAGGGCTGCGTCTTTTAAACGTTCTTCGCTTTCGACATTGAGTTCAACCAATTCCATTACAATTTGCTCGCACGAAAGGTTGAGCTCGTGAAGGCGTTTGGCTAGCAAGCTGTCACTTACTTTCTCTGCAGCAAACAGCTCACCAACGTTTGGAAGAACGTTCAAAAATAGATGTAAATGACGGATTGTCGATTGTGCGAAGTTACGGATATGAATCGCTCGACTCAACCTCTCTACATTGATTTTGTCTGTGCTTGAGGTTTCGTCGGAATGGAAGAAGTGATCAGGACGAACAATATCACCTTTGTTATTTGAAATGCGCACCAAAGCCTCAACACCTATTTGAGTCATAGAAGAGTCGAATATAGGTTGATAGACGCTTCTAAGCGTCAGGTCTTGGTATTTCGCAATAAACTGCATATCAGCATCTACGGATATACAGCTAATAAATTCACTTCTGTCTGATAAAATCATAGTCGCTAGTAAAGAGGGCTTATTCAATGGCGGACGTACATGTCGCGGCTGTCACAATATTGACAGGTGTAAGTAAATTGTCAATTAATAAAAACTCATTTGTAGAGTCAATATTTAAATAAATATAATTAACGAAAAACAGCATGATAATTGATATTAGTCATTAAAATTACTTATCATTCACCATTAATAATGACTATTGTGAATTTAATCTCTGAGTAATCTATCTCATATCAACACCAATCAATATAAGCTTTCAACGCTAATACACCAGGTGAAAGTAAGGATAAAGCCTCAGGTTATGGGGGAATGTCAAAGTTACATTATTAACAAACAACTCTGTTTGCATATAAATGATATCTACTTCTCAAAATATGAACGATGAGCTGATAAGTTATTATTTTATCGAAGATAAATTTTGATTGATTATTGGGTAGGGCTTGAGTTGGGTTTTATAAAATATTGGGATGGAGGTCTAACTATTTACTTTCAAGACTGATTAAAAAAGTTGACCCGTATTCTTACTGCCATTGAAGTACTGCGTAAAGTTGCAGGTATTTACGAACCAGTTGTTGATTTCCTGACCGCTTTAAAGGGTGTCCAAATTTAATGAAGCAAGGGCTGATTTTAAAATTATTATTTAAGTCAGTAGCGAATTGAGAATCACTCTCTCTTAGCGTGATACCTTGTTGGCTATATTCCGTGATCTCGTCTGGGAGTTCACCCATCCACCAATGCAATAATTCACCACTGTTTTTACTTCGGCTAATCCAATGGTCGGAGACAATGATCAAAACGTCATTGGGTTGAATGGAAAATCCATACTCTTGTTGCCAATTATGGATGTCCAACATTAACTTTCTACGACAGGTTTTCCCGGCGCTCACCATATGATGACTGATCATCCAAACGGTACCAATTTCGGAAGATATTCGGAAGTGTCGAGGCGTTTCGCCAGAAGAAAGCATTTCAAGTGGGCTGATGTTGCTTGCATGATTAAAGCTAACGAAGGTGTGCTCCATTCGGCGAGCAAATGCCTTTCCTATATGGTGCTCACTGATCCCTTGATTGTGCACCGTAGGGTAGTGGCGTTCACATAGCTTTAGGCAATCGTCTTGAAATTGATTAACGCTTTTAATCACTAGATCTAATAACAATGAAGTCCCTTATACACAGCTACTATCTTATTGATGGGCAATAGTACGGTAATTGCGGTTCCGTTACCTATCGTCAAAGTGCGAGTTCTTGATCTCTCTATCAAAATTAACCATTGCTGAGTGATTTTATGGATAGCACTGGCGCTCTACAGGTCTGTATTCTAAATTATGAGGAATTCTAGCTAGTTACCTCGACTATAGTCTAGTCAGCAAATCACAATTGATCTACTTACTCTTTATTTGGAAACATTCATGACCATTCAATTAGATTCGAAACAAAAGTCTGAGCTTACTAATACGCTCCAAAAGTACCTGCAAGATGAACTTGATGTGGAGCTTGGTCAGTTCGACACGGAATTCTTGGTCGATTTCATAAGTAAAAAGTTTGGGGCGGTTTACTACAACAAAGGGATAGAAGACGCTCAAAAAGTCATGGAACGTAAAATGTTAGACATCTCAGATGAGCTTTACGAGATCGAACAAATCGTTGAAATTTAACGTTTAGCCCAAACTTGTTCAAATAATTTGAATAACTCGTTTAATTTGCAATGATGTAACTATTGTAAAGCTTGGTAAATAATATGTTACACAAACTTAGTGTAGGGTACGCTTTTCAAAACTACACGATTCGTTAACATTCGGAAGAGATGCATGGACAACAACGTTAGAAATTACAACCCTTTAGCTAGAGCGATGCATTGGATTTCAGCTCTCGCAGTATTTGGCTTATTTGGTGTAGGCCTGTGGATGGTTGATCTTTCATATTACAGCGAGTGGTACAAAACAGCGCCAGACTATCACCGCTCGGTAGGCATTCTTTTGGCTACTGTTACTGTTATCCGCTTGGTTTGGAAACTAGTTACCGCGTCACCTAAAGTAGAAGGTAAAAGCTATGAAGTTGCAGCAGCGAAGATCGCTCACGGCTTTATGTACATTAACTTAGCGGTTTTATTTATTTCAGGTTATTTGATTTCAACATCAGATGGCCGCGGGATAGAGGTATTCAATTGGTTCACTGTACCAAGTATGGGCGAACTGTTTGCAAACCAATCTGATCTCGCAGGTACGGTTCACTACTATGCTGCATGGGTACTGATCATTATGGCATCAGTGCACGCCTTAGCGGCGATAAAACACCACGTTATCGACAAAGACGATACGCTACGAAAAATGATAGGAGCTTCAAAATGAAAAAGTCAATTATCGCTACAGGATTAGCATTTGCTATGGCAATGCCTTTCGCTGCGAACGCCGCTGATTACGTGATTGATACAAAAGGTGCGCATGCTTCAGTTAACTTTAAAGTTAGCCACCTAGGTTATAGCTTTATCCAAGGCCGTTTTAACACATTCTCAGGTGATTTCTCATTTGATGAAAGCAACGTTGAAGCATCAAAAGTAAACGTAACTATTGATACAACAAGCCTTGATTCAAACCACGCAGAGCGTGACAAGCACATCCGTAGCTCTGACTTCATTGATGCAGGTAAATTCTCTGACGCTACTTTCAACAGCACAAAAGTGGTTGATAAAGGCAACGGCAAACTTGAAGTAATGGGTGACCTTAAGCTTCACGGCGTAACTAAGCCAATCGTTATCGAAGCTGAATTCATCGGTGCTGGTCAAGACCCTTGGGGCGGTGAGCGTGCTGGTTTCGTGGGTACAACTCGTCTAGAACTTGCTGACTTCAACATTCCAGTAATGGGCGCTTCAAGCTATGTAGACATGGAACTACACGTTGAAGGCGTAAAAAAGTAATCTAGCTTTCTAGCTCTCTGACAGGTATCAACATTATTTAGAAATATCAAAAGTTTGGTCGATACTAAATAGGTCAGCAGTTAGAAATAGAGAAAGGCGCAAAGTTTTCACTTTGCGCCTTTTTTATTGAGGTAAATGGCAACGCGTTTAGGTCTGTTTTGTGTCAAACCGTTTAGTACGTTAAAAGCCACCATTTGCCTCTAGCCAGTCAACGTTGCCATGACTGAGTTATCTAATTGAACTACTAATCCCTAATAGTTCAACTTACGATTAGTTAAGCTGTTTCTAGTTCAGCTTGAGGAACCACGTTTAGTCGGTCACCGTAGATTGGACGCAGTGCTTGCATCACTTCAATGCGAGTCAACACACCCACCATCACGCCATTTTCTAACACTGGAAGCATATGTGGTTGGCTTACTTTCATCGCTTTTGCACGCTCTTCTAGAGAAAGAGATGTCAAGCGAGTTGCGAAGCCCATGCTTGTCGTCGGGTACAGTTGCTCTTTGTCGATGCATAGGAACTCAGCAACGTCTACTAGCTTGTCGTTTGCATCGATTGCCACAACGTCACGGCTCATTAGGTCTACGACTTTTTGGCCTTTAGTTGGGATGTAATCTTGGCACCAAAGGTCAACCATTACGTCATGAACAGAGAAGATACCCACTAGACGGCCTTCAACATCACAAACAGGAGCGCTAACAAGTTGCGCGTCTAAAAGTGTATCAATCGCGACTGATGTTGGCATTTCAACGCTCAATGTAATTGGTTGAGTGTTCATGATTTGCTTGATAGTAGTTGCTGTGTTCATAGTAATTTCCTTAACTGACGTAATTTCTGTTGTTTGTGTAATAGCGGTAATTTTTGCTGCTTTAAGTTGTGGGCGACGGTAGATACTCCAGTTGGCTAAGCCGACCAATACTGAACCACCTACGATGTTGCCGATTGTCACTGGTATTAAGTTTGCTGTGACAAATTGCATGACGTTTAAGTCTGCGTACTGCGCTGGTGTTGCACCGATTTGCATCCAGAAGCTTTCCGGGGCGAATGTTTGAATCGTGATGCCTAGAGGAACCATGAACATATTCGCCACACAGTGTTCAAAGCCTGAGCTTACGAACATTGCAACGGGTAACACGGTCATCATTGCTTTGGTCATTGCGTTAGCAGAGCTGAACGTTAACCAAATCGCTAAACACACCAACAAGTTACAAAGCACACCCAAAGCAAACGCTTGAACTGGGCTGTGGTGCAGCTTGTGTTGAGCAATGTTTAGAGCGTTTAAGCCCCATTGGCCGCCATCCAGTTGATATAAGCCTGCTGCGCTTACCAAAGCCAATAGGAACATGGCACCGATAAAGTTGCCGACATACACTTTGCCCCAGATAGACAGCATCTTAGTGAAGGTGATTTGCTTGTTAGCCCATGAGATGCTGGATAACACTGAGCTGGTAAATAGCTCACCACCGCAAATCACAATCAAGATCAAACCCATACTGAATGCAAGACCGCCGGCTAAGCGACTCAATCCCCATCCAGCATCAGCGCTGCCCGTGGTTACCGTGATGTAGAACAAAAAAGCAAGCCCGATGAATGCGCCAGCCATGATTGCCAAACTCAATGTCATGCTGCTGGTTTTATTTGCTTTACTTAATGCAAACTTCTCTGCTTCCGCCATCATTTCTGTTGGTGAGAACAGTTGATGATTTTCAGAAGTGCTGGTTGCCATATCCCCCCCTTGAACAATCCGTCATGTGTAATTCCTAGTGTTAATGACTTGGTTAATCCGTAATGGTTAATCAGTAATGTTTTGCAGGGCTCGTTGTGTCCTGCCATTCCAGATTAGGGCGTTGATGGGTAGAGGTAAAATTGATAATTTTTAGAAACCACATCAAATTTATTGATATAGATTGGGTTACGCGTAGAATGAAATTGATTGCTCATTGGCTTTATAAAAAACGAGCATCAGGACACAAATAATTAAAAGCATTAAGGATGAATTTTGCGTTATTCATTAAAGCAACTCGCGGTATTTGATGCAGTAGCAGACTCCGGGAGCGTTAGTCAGGCAGCAGACAAATTGGCGTTGACTCAGTCGGCGACAAGTATGTCTCTTGCACAGTTGGAAAAAATGCTCGGCAGGCCTTTGTTTGAAAGGCAGGGCAAGCAAATGGCTCTTACTCATTGGGGGATGTGGCTAAGGCCTAAAGCGAAGCGTTTACTGCAAGATGCGCAGCAAATTGAGATGGGTTTTTATGAGCAGCATTTACTAAGTGGAGAGCTCAAACTCGGTGCAAGCCAAACACCAGCGGAACACCTAGTTCCTGACCTCATCAGTATTATTGATAACGACTTTCCTGAGATGCGAATCTCGCTCGGCGTACAAAGTACCGATGCGGTTATTGATGGCGTATTAGATTATCAATATGACTTGGGTGTTATCGAAGGTCGTTGTGATGACAACCGAGTTCACCAAGAAGTGTGGTGTACGGACCATTTAACGGTGGTTGCATCGGCTCATCACCCGTTTGCGAAGCGTGAACGAGTAAGCTTGGCGCAATTAGAACAAGCAAAATGGGTATTACGTGAACATGGTTCGGGTACTCGCAAAGTTTTTGATAGCTCTATTCACCATTTAATTGGTGATCTTGATGTTTGGCGAGAGTATGAACACGTTCCTGTTTTAAGAAGTTTGGTTGCAAACGGCCCATATTTAACGTGTTTACCTTATCTCGATGTCGAACAGTTTGTTGAGTCTGGTCAACTGGTCACATTAAATGTCCCTGAGCTTGAAATGGAAAGAACCTTGTCCTTTATTTGGCGTGCAGATATGTCTGAGAACCCACTTGCTGAGTGTATTAAGCGAGAAGGTAAGCGCATGATGAAAGGCAAGCCATCGGTTCTGTAACGATAAATTGATAAAATACTGATAACCAAATATGTTGAATAAGCGATTTCGGTCTCTATCTAGTGATAAATACACATCTGCATACATTATTAATGTGATCGTGATCGGCTAAATAAGGGCTATCTTCCCATAGTATGCTTACTTGATTTTAAGTGAGGCTAAATCCGGTTGCGTTCAATTACGTAATTAGGCTTTAGAAATAGTATGAGTACATTAGTCGCGATTTCATTAACAACAGGTATTTTGTCAGGTCTATGGGGATGGATTGCTATCTCTTTCGGCTTATTGTCATGGGCAGGTTTCTTAGGTTGCACCAGTTACTTTGCTTCGCCAACAGGCGGCGTTAAAGGACTAGCAGGTAGCTTATTGACCAACATGACTGGCGTATTCTGGGCAATGGTGATTATCGAAAGCTCAACCTTCGCAGGGTTAGAGATTTTAGGCTACATGATTACTGCTATTGTGGCTTTCTTTATGTGTATTCAAGCGAAACAAGCGTGGCTAGGTTATATCCCAGGCACCTTCATTGGTTGCTGTGCGACGTTTGCTGCAGGTGGTGATTGGCAACTTGTAGTGCCATCTTTACTGCTTGGTGGTGTATTTGGATACTTGATGAAAGCAACGGGGCTATGGCTTCACGAGAAATCGACTCAATCTTCGGAAGTTGTTGAACAACACGCTAAACAGGCAAAGGCTTAATTCGTTAACCTAACCTTAGTTAGTCACTGTGAACTCTTGCAAGAGAACCCCCAATTAATTTGTATATCGATTTATACAGGCACACCGTTTGGTGTGCCTTTTTTGGTTGAGGCGACTAGATAAATATTTCATCAGTAGAGCAACTGATAGCATCTATAAAACAAATTATGTTTAGGTATTTCCATTCGCCATGGTGATCACGCGTTTTAATGTCCACCTTAATAAAAGCGGAATGCATTCTTGTCCTTGATTCTCGCAATGAGAAACAATGGCGAGTGCAAGGTCGGGTTTTGCATGTTTCTTCAATACCTTGGCAACCACTTTCTTTGGAGGGATAGGGTGATCGTATGGAATCTTAACCATGTCACGGAAAAAGCTCTCAAACCCATTCATATATAGGTAATGCTCGATATCTTTATCTGGCAGTTCCGTGAGTCGATGTCTTTCCTGATCATTACCAAGCTTCGATAGCACCGTTGCTGCGTATTTTTTACCCGCCGCATCGCCGTCAGTTACCACATGCCAATCGATGCCAAACTCTTGCGCGACCTTAATCAGTGCCTTAAGTCCTGATTGGGCGAACTCAATAATCTGCACACCTTCTGCTGCTAGGTTATAGCCACATTGGTTGGCAAGTTCATTGAACAACCAAACCTCGGTTTCACCTTCTACTAATAGCCAACAGCGAGCAAATAGTGCCCCAGAGCGGTGGAAGCGGATATGAAAACCAATTCGTCGAAGTTCATCCTTACTGAAATGGTTCATGTTGAGTTGATTGGCGATGGTTTTGTCTGACTGACGAACCAAGCGACGAATCGATTGAAGTGGGACCGCCGCAAGTAGGTCGCCACTGTTGGTGGTCAGGATTTTCTGCATGGGCAATTTCTGCATCAAGCTCCAAGCCCTTGCCAAGTGTGTTGGGTGCAATCGACCTTCTGGATCTTCAAGGATCAACAGAGGGCGCGCACATCGCCTTAAGTCGTTTGGCCCTTTAGCTTGTAGATAAGCGTTAAGTAACCCCATGAATAATAAGCGAGTTTGTTTGTTCTTGGTCTCTTCGACGAGTTGATGAATACTCTGATCATTGGTACCCGCAGAATAAAGCAATCCGTCTCGCTGTTTTCTAGGGTTACGACGAGAAGTACTTTTGAAAGAAAAATAGTGCTCAATCAAACTTTGCATCGACTCTAGGCTACTGCGCATTTCACCTTTATTAACATGTCCGGGTATCGCCATAAGACGGCGGCAGGTGTTGTCTATTCGTTTTTCTATTCTTGCTTGTCGACCATTACCGTTATTGGCGCCGTTTCCATTTGTTGTGCCATTGCTCGTGTGATGGTTCCCGTTCCCGTTCCCGTTCCCGTTTGAATTTGCATTAGTTGCGTGAACATTAGTCGGCAGGTGAGCATTGTGGTTAAGGGACTTGCCGTTGAAAGGACGATCAAAGTGCCTTGCATCACGCAAACGGATAACGGGATGTAAGGTCATTAATTCTTGAGCAAGCTTTTCTGAATGATGAAGCTTGAGCGGATTACCGTCCAAACCAAGAAATGCATAGTGTGTTGTTGTCTCATACTGTTCTAACGTCGCGCTGATGCGATAGTAGATGCGAAATACGCCAAATTCATCTTGAACCCAAATAGGTTTGAGTTTGCGATAACGACCTGCGTTAAGTTCGCTCTTATCGTTAGCTTTTAAAGCGAGAACAATTTGAAGATGTTGAGACTGCGGGTGTGAAACAGAGTAATCGACATGAAAATCGGTCATTTCAAAGTGATATGGCACACCGTCTGAGGGCAGAATGACGGAAAGGGCATCCAATAATGAAGACTTACCCCAAGTATTTTCACCAATAAGCGTGGTTAGCTCGTCAAACGCGAGTGACATGCGCTTGATACCTCGAAAGCCAGAAATCTCGATTCTTTCTAGTTGCATAGGCTTACTCCTAACGGAAGGCTCTGCTAATTATTTGAAAGCTAACAGATATCTTTAATCATAATCGAAAAATCCAAATCCGGTATGCTCACCTGTCACAAAACCCGTTGTTTATTAATACGGTGCAAAATGAGATTTTTGATCTATCTCGAGTATTTTTTTGCAGTGCAGTTTCATAAAATTCACGATTCTGTCATGATTCTCGACCTAGTATGAAGGGACAAAGAGAGAAGAAAATATGACTAAAAAGAATAAGCCGACAAAAATAGTGTTGGCACACATCAACGACACCCACTCATACTTTGAACCAACCTCGTTACAGCTATCACTTAAAATGAACAACCACATCATTGAACCTTATGTCAGTGCTGGTGGCTTTGCTCGAATTTCAACACGCTTCAAACAAATAGAACAAGATGCCCAGCGTCAGAAGGTTGGAACCTTGTTCTTGCACGCTGGTGACTGCTTCCAGGGCACGTTGTACTTTTCCTTATTCAAGGGAAAAGCCAATGCCGATTTGTTGAATGCCCTTAATATAGATGCCATGACGCTCGGTAATCACGAGTTAGACATGGGTAATGAGCCCGTCGCGATTTTCGCGAAAAGAATCAAATTCCCGCTGTTGGCCGGTAACTGGAATCTATCGAATGAGGATATCAATAAAACTCATACGCTAGCGGACAACGACATTGTTAAGCCTTATCTGCCTGAAACACGAAGTGCTTCTTTTATAACGAAAGAGTTTGATGGCGAGAAGGTCGCAATATTCGGCTTAAGCATCGACAAGATGGCAGGCATCGCTAACCCAGATATCGATACACCGTTTGAAAATGCTTTGGAAACAGCAAAAGGGACCATTGAGCAAATCCATCAAGCAGGTATCAACAAGATTGTGTTACTTAGCCATCTTGGTTACGAAGCTGATTTAGAGTTAGCAGCCAACGTAACAGGTATTGGTGTCATCGTTGGTGGTCATAGTCATCGCTTACAAGGTGATTTCTCTGATATCGGCTTAGTTAAAGATGATGAATACGGTGTGAAAATTGGCGATACCTATGTTGTGCAAGCGGGTTTCCACGCCATGAGCTTAGGACACTGCGAAATCGAGTTCGATTCTCAAGGCAAAGTGACGCACTTCAATGGTAAAAACGAACTGTTATTAGGCCGTCGACTCTTTATAGACGCGAAACTGAGTGAAGTAGGGCAAGACGATGCCCACGATATGGCGTGTGAGTTTTTAAACAATCACCCTAATATTGCAGTGTGTAAGAAAGATCCTGAGCTGCAGAGCATTCTGACGGATAAATACCAGCCGCGAGTTCGAAAGCTTCAGCAACAAGTGATTGCTCATGCAGACACTAAACTTCGCCATGTACGTATTCCAGATGCTAAAGGCCCGAGTCAACTAGCCCCCTTGGTTGCTCAATCATTTCACCATCTAATGAACAAGAAAGGGCATCAGGTTGACTTTGCCATTCACAACGCCGGTGGTGTAAGAAATTCACTGAACAGCGGCGATGTCTCTGTTGCCGATATTGCCGGAAAACTACTACCGTTTGCCGTACCTATTGGTGTGTATGAAGTAAAAGGTGAAACGATCGCTGGCATGCTTGAAGGTGCAATCAATAACGCGATTGATAATGGTGTCGTGGGCACAGGTTCAGGTAGCTTTCCTTATACACATAATTTGAGGTTTTGTTACCACAAAGAAGCGCCTATAGGACACAGGATTCACCATCTAGAAATTCACTCTGATGATTCAGGTTGGCAAGCTGTTTCTCGCAACCGTATTTACCGGGGCGCGTCGTCAGCCTATACAATGAAAGGCAAAGAGGGCTATAACGCTGTGTTGGATATGATCGGTGATGGCACGGTCACCACTGACTCTATGGCAGACTGCTTCATCGAGTTTCTGCAAGACCACCCAGAGTCGCTTCAACTCAATGAACCGTTGAATTGCATGGAGTGTTTTAGATAACTAAAGCTGATACTGATATTTAACACTATTACTTTGGGTTATTTATAAAATTGGCATTGTTTATGCTTTATCTCTGCAGGTCGCCTTCTTGTGGAGATATGCATGGATAAGAAAGATTGGTTAGATGCGGTAGCGGTTGTCGGTTGGGTATCAGTTTGGTCAGCGTTAGTGTATTTAATACCTGCCGCAGGGCTGTAAATTGCTCTTTTTGCAACTTCATTACGCAGTGCAATAGTGTGTTTGACTTGCGAATTTATTCTTAGAATCAATTCGCGTGTTTATTTGACAAAGTGGCATCAATCAGAAAGGAGCGTTTGCTCCTTTTTTGCTTTTTCCGTGCAAATTTATATAGACGAAACACAACCAGAGGATTATTATCCACGCGTTTGGGGAGTAGTTAGCGCAAGTTTACATATCGTCATCTCGTTAGGCCAAGAGTCTATCCGGTATGTAAAAGTGAAATCCCATATTTCACTTCAACGAGACCAACGCAATCACAGTCAAGATCCGTAATGGAGCTTGATATGCTTTGTTTGCGGAAGGTCTTTGTACAGTTCTTCCGCCCGGAGGAATAATGAACTCAACTCAATCTCTATTATCTACCAATAGTGAATCCTTTTTTTCATCGCCAATCATGACGACTTATGCGGGCTTTTTCCTGCTAACGGTTATTCTCGTCTCTATTGATATCTATCAGACTCGTGGCGGTAACGTTACTATCAAGAAAGCGGCAATCTGGAGTGTTTTCTGGTTTGTACTTGCGTTTTTGTTTGCTGGCTCGATTTACCTATTTTGGGACATTTATGCGCCGAACAGTGACTACACAGCGCAAAAAGCAACCGTGTCATTCATTACGGGTTACTTGTTAGAAAAATCCCTTAGCGTAGACAACTTGTTTGTTTTTGCGATGATCTTTGCTCAATACCAAGTTCCTGAGCATCTAAGACCTCGTGCGCTTCTTTGGGGCGTAATTGGTGCATTGGTGCTTCGTGCAATTATGATCGCACTAGGCGCACAGCTTTTGGCGGAATATCACTGGGTGCTTTACGTGTTCGCTGCGTTCTTGATTGGTACAGGTATTAAGCTGGCATTAGACAAGGGCGAAGAGGAGAGTGTGAATACTCTGCCTGAAAAGCTACTTCGTAAAGTGATGCCGGTAACAGAGGACTTCCATGGCCCTGCATTAATGGTTAAACAGGGTGCTAAATGGGCATTCACTCCAATGATGTTGGTCATCGGTGCGATCGCAGTCATGGACGTGATGTTTGCATTAGACTCTATCCCTGCGATCTTTGCGGTAACACAAGAACCGTTCTTGGTACTTGCGGCTAACGTGTTTGCGTTACTTGGTCTTCGCTCGTTGTATTTTGTACTGCAAGGTATGATGGACAAGTTCATCTATTTGAAACCCGCGCTTTCATTCATCATGGTGTTCATTGGTGTGAAAATGCTTCTGGTTGATAGCGAGTGGGCTATCCCAACTTACTGGTCATTGGCGGTATTGGTTTCTACGATGACGATTGCGGTTATAGCGTCGGTTTATGCGAAGAAGCCAGGCATTGAACAAGTAAATTAAAAACAAATATAACTTATCGAAAAGTCGATAATGAACACGTGGCTGATGAAGTGGAAAATTTATTTATGTAAATTTTCTGTGACATTGGCCACTGTTGTTTGCGGGGTATTTGTACTAAATGCATGATTTAAACACTATATTGAATTTGTACTCACATAATCTGCATATCTATTTTGTGGCATTGTTAATGGTTTGTTTTATTAGAAAAACTAATCCCAAAATCTAATTTTAGTCATTTTTTAACCTGCAAAAGATCACCTATTATTCTTGTCATCAGAACGAAACACATTAATAAATTTATAGAGAGGCAATCATGGCTCAAGCAGTACAAATGAATACTATCGCTGTTCCTAACTCTATGGATAAGAAAACCTACTCGGTTAACTTCAAAGGATTGATTGCACACATTTTCGATATTCTTTTCGTAGACAACTCTCCACGTAGTTACTACGCAAGCGACCTATCTGGTCACATGCAACGCGATATCGGTATTAACCGTTAATCTCAGCGTTAACATGTAAATATAGAATTTTAAGAAAACGCCAGCTTCTAAAGCTGGCGTTTTTGTATCTGAAATAAACTCAATCTCTTCGTAAACTAAGCACCTGAAAGAAAAACCTAGGCATAACGGTCTGTATTTGAGCGCCATTCAATTCGCTTTGTACAAGGATCTCGGTATGTCACACGCCAAACGCAATTCATCATTGATTAAACTTTGTTTATTTGCCTTACCGATCGGCTTCTATTCCTCAGTGTCGCTTGCACAAACCTGGAGTAATGAAGGCCAGCCCGCACAGGTTATCGAGCTCTTCACCTCTGAAGGTTGTTCAAGTTGTCCACCTGCTGATCAGTACCTCAGTACTTTTGAAGACCATCCAAAACTTTGGACACAAGTTATTCCGCTTGCCTATCACGTCGATTATTGGGATTACTTAGGTTGGGGCGACAAGTTCGCGAGTAAGGCGTTTAGTCAGAAGCAACGCTTGTACAAAGCTTATGGAGTAACAAGTGGGGTTTACACACCGGGCTTTGTTGTCGATGGAAAAGAGTGGCGCGGTTACTTTAACTGGTTAGACAGAACGTTGCCTTCGCTCAAACAACAAAATAACCCCAAGCTAACGGTCAACTATAAAGGCGATACGTTCAGCGTAAGTTACGAAGGCAAAGGGGATTATGTTGCTCATATAGCTTTGCTGGCGATGAACGAAGTCACCAGCGTTAAGGCGGGCGAGAACAGGGGTAAGAAACTCGAACATGATTTTGTTGTGGTTTACGATGGTTATCAGCGTGGTGAGTCTGAATGGCAATTTAATATCAATTTTGAGCCACTTGTCGCTACACCAGACGCAGTCGCTGTTTGGTTAACCGAGCCGAATTCGTATGCACCGGAACAAACGGTAGCAGGTTGGCTGAACTAACTGCAACCCACGACAATTGTGTAGCTGGAATACTCTTAGACGAAGTTGGTACGGCGAGTATCGAGGTTCTCACATCGATAACTTCGCGTCTGACGGATATTAATCAGTGAAATAGAAGCGAAAGGGCGATTTAGTTACGTAATACTGCTGAAATACGTTAATATAGCGCGCTATTATTTTAGCTTTGAGTTCCTGCAATTAATGACTAACACCACTACACCAACCAACTTCTCTGATCTTGGCTTAATCTCTCCTTTGATGGCTCGTTTATCTGAGCTTGAATACCAACAGCCAACGCCTATCCAAGCGCAAGTTATTCCAAGTGTGTTAGCAGGACGCGATTTAATTGCAGGCGCAAATACCGGTTCAGGTAAAACCGCAGCATTTGCTCTTCCACTGTTACAAAAGATTCATGAAGATGCCCCTCTGGACCGTCGTTCAGGCAAAGGTAACTTTGTTTCTGGCCTTATCTTGGTTCCTACTCGTGAACTTGCTAAGCAAGTGGCTGACAGCGTTAAATCTTACGCTGTGCATTTCAATGGCGCGATTAAAACGGTTTGTGTGTTTGGTGGTGTATCGGTAAACACTCAAATGCAGGCGCTACGTGGCGGCACTGATATCTTGGTGGCAACACCGGGTCGTCTGCTTGACCTTATTTCGAGCAACGCTATCAAACTAGATAAAGTGAAAACGTTAGTGCTTGATGAAGCTGACCGAATGCTAAGCCTAGGTTTTACCGAAGAACTTGATGCAATCTTGAAGCTCTTGCCGAGCAAAAAACAAACCTTGTTGTTCTCTGCAACTTTCCCAGAGCAAGTTAAAACGCTGACTCACGAACTTCTAAGCGATCCAATTGAAGTTCAACTT
Organism: Vibrio sp. 10N.222.55.A1; assembly: GCF_041473835.1. Taxonomy (NCBI): domain Bacteria; kingdom Pseudomonadati; phylum Pseudomonadota; class Gammaproteobacteria; order Vibrionales; family Vibrionaceae; genus Vibrio; species Vibrio sp. 10N.222.55.A1. Next base: position 49,962 of record NZ_JBFRSX010000081.1, read on the forward strand.
CAAAGTGCCAATGCGAGCACACTGGTTCAACGTGTATTCGAAGTAGAAAAAGGTCGCAAGACAGCGTTACTCGCACACCTAATTCAACAACATGAATGGCGCCAAGCTCTGATCTTCGTTAATGCGAAGAACAGCTGTGAGCACCTAGCAGACAAGCTTTACAAGCGCGGTATCATCGCAGAAGTATTCCACGGCGATAAAGGGCAAGGTTCACGTACTCGTATCCTAGAAGATTTCAAATCTGGCGAGATTGACGTTCTGATCGCGACAGACATCGCGGCACGTGGTCTGGATATTGAGAAGCTTCCAGTGGTAATCAACTTTGACTTACCGCGTAGCCCGTCAGACTACATGCACCGTATCGGCCGAAGTGGTCGTGCAGGTGAAGTTGGTCTTGCGTTATCTCTGATCGATCACGAAGATTACCACCACTTCAAAATCATCGAGAAGAAGAACAAGATTCGTCTTGAGCGTGAGCAAATTGAAGGCTTTGAAGTGGATGAAGAAGCGACAGCTGAACTGATCGCAGCACTAAAACCTGTTGCGCCACCGGCCGGTACTGGCAAGAAGAAAAAGAAGAAGAAAGCTCCAAAAAACCAAGATGTGTGGCTGAACAACAACTGATCTTGAGTCAGCAAGCCATATAAATCAATAAGTAATAGACATTCAAAAGGTGCTTAATTGCGCCTTTTTTGTGTCTGTAGGGCTGGGATTTGAGTCGTTAATAAACGACTGTTGCAGTGTTAAACAACCCGATAAGCCGTTCGAAGGATAGCGTCCTCCATAAGAGATTCGGCGATTTAACGCTTTGCTCATAACCTGTTCGGGTTTTGAGCAATTGGGTAACCGCGTGAAGACCTCGATTAAACAATTAGTGCTGGCCACTTCATTTTTCCTGTTTACCCAACACTCTTCTAGTGCTGCTGAATTTGAGGTTAAAGGGGTTAATAAAACTCTCACCGAAAATGTAGAATTATATTTAGAACCTTTAGCCGATGTTCCTGCATCACAGCTATCGAAAACGAAGCTATCTAAACGTATTCAAGATGCACTCAACCCTTATGGTTATTATCACCCACAGCTCGATATCGACCTCAATGATTCTGATAACGTGATCATTAACATCGATTCTGGTCCTGTCATGCGCATCGCAGAATCGATAGTAAAAATAACAGGTGAAGCTAGCCTAGATGCGGAGTTCATCAATATACTCAATCAAAGCAAGTTAGGCTCAGGTTTAACTTTGTCTCACCAAGAATATGACCAAACTAAGCGTGCGATTTTCTCTTTAGCAAAGCGGAAAGGTTATTTTGACGGCAGGTTTATCGAGTCAAAGATTGAAGTTATTCCTAGCGAGAACATCGCGAATATACACTTGTATTTTGCAAGTGGTCCACGCTACAAGTTCGGTTCTATAAGTATTCCTGATGATGGGGTTGACCCTACTCGTATCGAGAAAATACCCACCTTTAAAAAAGGTGATGACTTTGACACCATCAAGTTAGGTGAACTGCAATCTGATTTGTCAGACACTCAATGGTTTCGAAGTGTCATCGTACATGGTGACTTTGACAAACTTGATGACAACCTAGAAGTTCCAATTGAAATCATTGCCGAGCCAAGTTCTCGAAATATCGTGCAGGTCGGTGGCGGCTATTCTACAGATCTCGGTTTACGCGCCTCTCTCAGTTGGTCAAAGCCTTGGTATAACCGGAGAGGCCACAGCTTTGAAACACAGACATATTTGTCTGAACAGGAGCAATCACTTCAGTTGGGGTACAAAATCCCCACAGAGAAAGTCACAACGGATTACTTTGGTATTCAGTTTGAATCGAAACGAATTGATCATCGAGACACCAATAGCTTTACAAACGATCTTAAGTTCGAACGTTACTGGCAATTAGACAGTGATTGGCAAAGCACCATTTATGTCAAATACTTGCACGAACAGTACCGTCAGGCGTCTGAGGAAGAGCAATCGCAATTACTGTTACCTGGCATCAGTTTTTCTCAGGTTGATCGTAAAAATGATCAGTTGGAGCTCAATCATCGACACATCTATTCTGTCGAGTATTCTGACCCTAGTCTGTTCTCTGACTCAAGGCTGTTGCGGTTGGAAGGAAACAGTGTCCTTTCATGGGATATTAGTGACAGGCAGAAGCTCCATTTCCGATCCAACGTAGGCATCAACATTGCCAAATCATTATCTGATGTGCCGTCGTCACTGCGGTATTTTGCTGGTGGCGATGGAAACCTGCGAGGTTATGGTTACGAATCTATCTCCCCTAGAGACGAGAATGGTGAACTAACGGGGGCACGTTATATGTTAACTGCTGGGCTCGAATATCAGCATCAAGTCTATCGTTCAATTTGGTTGGGCGCATTTCTTGATGTGGGTGATGCATTTGATCAACAAGCGGATTGGAAGCGTGGGACGGGCGTGAGTTTGATTTGGAACTCACAGTTAATGCCAGTTAAGCTCGATTTTGCTTACGGCTTAGATGCGCCTGAAGGCGACGAATTTCGTATTCATTTTTCCTTTGGTACTCAATTCTGATTTTTGTACGCTGTTTATGCACTCGCGAGGATGAGAACCATCTAATAGGATTCAAGTAAATCGAAAGAGCGTAATAACCTTTGTGCTTTAGCAAACACAAAGGTAAAAACAATGAAAAAGCTACGATTCGGTGTATTTGGTAATATGGGCCCTGAAGCAGATGCTCTGTTCCAAGATATCGTCGCCAAGAAAGAAATTGAACACGGCGCACTTAAAGACTAAGACCACATGGCCATGATAGTGGTGAAAAACTCAGATATCCCCGATCGATCTGAAGTGATTAACGAAGGCGGTACCGATCCTGTGCCTGAACTGATTGAGTCAGCGTGCATTTTAGAACATGCCAATGTTCAGTTTGGCGTAATGACCTGTAACACCGCTCATTACTTTAGACCTGAGGTTTAAAAGCACACCAACGTTTATATCGTCGACATGCTTCAAACCACCGTTGATCAAATCAAAGAGCAGAACTCTGAATCTGTTGTTGGTATTTTATGTACCAACGGCACATACAATTCGGGAATCTATGATCGTTACCTAACGGACGCGAATCTGGTGTTCGTTAAGCCAGATTCCTTTGAGCAAGAGCATAACGTGCATAGTGCTATCTATGATGAAGTAACCGGTGAGATGACAGAGTGTGGACAAGCAATCCGAGAAACCAACGGGATCAAAGCGGGCGAGTTTGAGCGTAATGCCGCACTGCTTGCTGTAGCGATTCAATCCATCGTAGAGAAGGGCGTTGATACGGTTATTTGGGGATGCACGGAACTTCCTTTGGTTAGAAAGCAACTTGAAACGGCATTTCCAACAGTCACTTTTATTGATCCTATGGAAGCGGTAGCTGAGCGTGTCGTTGATATTTACCGTCTCGCTGAGCAATATGTGGAGCGTGGACATGTGGATTACAACATTAATGATGTTAATTCGATCTTCACAACGCTTGATATGGTGAACTACGTAGCCCAAAGAGCGATGACCTACCGTCTATAAGCTCAGATACGTGTATTTGAAACATGAGAAAGCCGCGAATTACGCGGCTTTTTTACATTTGGACTGGAGAAAATTAAAAATTAAGATTCGAAGCTGAACACTTAAAGCTCGAACTCGCCATTCATTTTTCGAAATAACCAATCAGGTACCTTGTTCCATGAACTGTAGTTCGGGTTCTTAGTATGGATTTGTTCCTCTGAAGCCCAGATGGTGTCACCTGATTGTTCTCGCGACACAGCCCAGAACAACTCCTCTTTCTGACGTGTTAAGTAGTGTGTCACTTGCTTCGCAAACTCTTCACTGTCAACCAACACCCCAAACTCAACGTTGAGAAAGTCTGATCTTGGATCGAAGTTAGAAGAGCCAATATAGGTGACACGCTCATCTAAAATTACTGTCTTGTTGTGGTAGTAGGTATCAACATGAAAGTAGTGATCATCATTGATCGCTTGGCTTTTGTACTCATAGATACTTACGCCCTTGTCGAGTAGAGTCTCACGGTGTTTTTCGTAATACGCAGGCACAAAGCCCGAATCATTAGAAGCCGATGAATTCGTCAGTAAGGTGACTTCGGCTTCGCTCTCTCTAAGTGCATCGACGAATACAAACTTGTTATCGCTTGGCACCATATAAGGCGTAGAAATAATAACCTTAGAAGGTGTCGGTACTTTTTGCTTCATCAAGTGTTCAATACGTTGGCGAAAGTAGGGCTTGTTGTCATTGAGTTTCTCCAGTGAGTCAAATACCGGCGTGACAGAGGCTGAAATGAACTTCGGTTGGTTTAAGCTCTTTATCTGCCTTTCGACTTCAGACGTGATCAATGCTTGATTCTTTTCACCTTTGTTCAACGCTTTGGTGAACGCTTGGTATTGCTCTTTCTCTTTGATTTTAATGCGTTCTTGAATTGGCACTACATGCTCACTGTTCCACAACGCTTGGTAGTTTCGGTCGAAAGCAGCAATCACGTCGCCTTTAAACAGCACATCCATATCAAAGAAGTTGGCATTTTCGCTGTAGCCAAAGTAGTCATCACCGATGTTGCGCCCACCGAGGATCATCGATTGGTGATCAACGTTAAAGTATTTCTCATGCAGTCGATTATCTAACTGTTTTTGATGAGTAGAGAAGTTGAGCGCACGACCAATCCAGCCAGCTTTACGTGACTCAAAAGGGTTGAACAGTCGAATCTCAATATTGGCGTGTGAGTCCAACTCCGCAAGCCATTTGTCATTGAATACCAACAAGTCATCCAGTGTGAGGCGCACGGCCACATCGCGGTCAGCGGCGTGTTTCAGCTCGTTTAACAGCATCAGACCCAGAGTGTCGTTTTCCCAAGAGAAGTAAGTCATATCAATCGAGTGTTTTGCTTGGCGAACCAGATCAATGCGGCGCGCAAAGGCTTCAGGCGCACTCGGGATCAAATAGACTTCGGCTTGATGTTCTGTGCTTTGCCAGTTAGCTTCGAAGTCAGGTTCAACATCGGGGTAAGGTTGGGCACATCCTGTGACCAAAGCAATCAACATTATTGTGCATGCTGTTTTTAGTTTGCTAAGTGTCATAACTAACCTGCGTTTAAACATAAAATTTGGATATAGAAACGGCCAGCGAGCTGGCCGTTAAAGTAGGAAGGGTGTTGAATATGTTTAGTTTAGGTACCAGTCCCAAGGCATAAGACCTTGCTCTGCTAGACCCGTTAAGCGACCTTCACGAAGCTTAGGATCAACACCTGGGTTTGTGACATAGTCCCAGTCGAAGGTAGTGCTGTTGTCGCTGAATCCTGCACCATCAATGACAAGCACATTGTCGGTAGCATCGCTGTACTGGTAGCTCTGGAACAATTCATCGCTAAACCAAAGACGCGACATTTCGTTCATAAGGGCTTTATCTTTGCTTGATGGATTTACTTCGCTTCCATCAAAACGTACAGCTTTGTTGAACATAAATGGCAGTTCTGAACCGTTACATGCACCGCTGATGCAACCAATCGTTTTGAATAGATCAATGATTGACAGTTGGTCGTATTCGCCCGTTTCTTCATTTAGACCTGTTTTATAGTTCCACATGTTAAAGCTTGGTTTGTGCTCAAAGTGGTATAGCGTTGCTTCTACTTCGCTGTTTGCTGCCATATAACGAGCTGGGCCATTGAACAAGGTGTCATTTAGCAGGGTTTTAAATTGCTTCATGTTGTCAAAAGCCCCACCTAAGCTAGATTCTGAATTAGGGAAAAAGTCAGTTAGGTTTAAAACTTTATTAGTTTGTTCATGGCCGTTTAATTCAATATCTACATTTTTTACGATACATTCGATTACCTCTATTGGGTCGTCTTTAGCTAGACAAAATGGCGTAAGAACTCCTATATCAACAGATGAATCCATCCCCCAAAATAGTTCACTAACAGCTGTATATGCAGTGAGTGAAAGACCTTCATTTGCAGCAACGTCCTTAGAACTCATGTTATTTATTCTTGCCAATAAACGATCTTGATTGTGCTCATCATCTAGCCATTTCAACGCATCTAAGGCAATGGCCTCTGAGCGCTTACCTTTTATTGCTTCAGTTGAAAGAAATTCGTCAATGATAGTTGGAATCAAAAAGGTCACACTGAACAACATCCCAAAACTATTTGCTTCATGAGCATTGTTTCCCAAAATCGTTTGTACAGAAAGATCAGAATTTAGTGGTGATTTAGATGGTTCTATACATATTGCCTCTGACTCATCAGTGGTAGCAAGTGACTCACAACCTAGATAAGGAGCAAATGGCATCAGTGTTTGCATAGGGGTCTTTCCTGATTTGGGGCCTACTTCTAACTCTTGACCCAAATAAGAAACTGAAACCGATAGCGAACTCAATAACCAATTTTTTAGCTGTTCAATACCATCCAAAGCTGTTTCTTGCGACGCCATGATCACGTCAAGCGAAGTGTTTGCTGTAAAACCCTTACTGCGATCTTTTGCAACGTCATAGCTAGGATACTCAAAACCATACGGGTTGCTCTGCATGATGGCACGTTGGAAATATTGACCTGCGATATCGTCATCTTGCTGCAAGAAACCAATAGACATAGCGCCTGAGCCTTGACCCATAACGGTTACGTTTTGAGCGTTACCACCGAAGTCAGCGATATTATTGTGTACCCACTCCAAGGCACGCTTTTGGTCACCTAGGCCATAGTTTCCATCTTCGTTCTCGCCTTTAATCCATTGAGTACCTAACTGACCAAGACGGTAGTTGAAGCTTACGTAGATGAAAGGCTTACCATCGTCGCTTCCTTGAGCAACCACGGTATCACCTTGGATGAGCGGCTCTGCACCAGAACCGTATTCGAAATCACCACCGTGAATGAATACATAAACCGGTAGGTCTGCATCAGCATCTACGCCTACTGGGCGCCAAATGTTCAGGTTCAAACAGTCTTCAGATTGTGTCTGTGAAACGGTCTTCAATTGAGGACATGCATCACCAAACGAAGTGGCATCAATGTCACTCCCAAGATCAACCATTTCACTGTGCTCAAAACGCTCTGCATCGGCAAACTTAATGCCTTTAAAAGACTCAACAGAAGCCAGTTTATCGTCTTCGGTATTAGATGTAACAACCAGGTCTTCTTTGGTCGCAGTAATCATCACATCGCCGATTTGAGTGGTAAAGGTTTCTGAAGGTGCTGGAATTAAAGGTTCAGGTTTATCAGGGAAAGGAACCGTTGGTTCAACGTCTGTGTCACAGCCAGCAAGAGCGGCCGCAATAGCGAGTGCGATGAGAGAACGATATGCAATAGTCATAAAAAATGTGTCCACAATAGAATTCGGTAAAATAACGAACCGCGCATCGATACCGTCAAACCTGTAGATCCATAAGGTGATGGCTCCGTCTTTGGAGCATTTGACGTTGTGTTTCTTCGTGTGTTATCTACTGGATAACCAACGTTGGCGCGTTTTCATTTGTATGATGTCGACCTAATACAACGTAGGTTCACATCAGAAATTTGGTTAGATTTAGTCTAAAAGCGATAGCCAAGGTTCAATGTCACAGCCGAACGAGTTTCACCTTTGTTGTACAACACGGTCATGTTGTAATGCTTGCCAATCTGTTTGTTGACTCCGGTTAAAAATGCCCACTGGTTAATGTCCACACCAACGTCGTAATCAAACTCAATATCGTCTGTTTTTACAGTACCTTGCATACGTGAATCTAAACCTTGGTATTCAGCACCAACGAAGAATTGAGCTCGATAATCAACCAATTGGTAGCCCAACATTGGCTGAACCGTGACAATGCCGTCACCCCAATCATCCATCCCTTTCAGACGGGTTTGTGAATAGGTACCCGTCACTGAGGCAAAGAACTCTTTGTAACCAACAGATAATGTTGTACCCGCACCGCGTAAGTCATATTCGAGATGGAGTGGTACATTTAAACGCCCACTGTTACACAGTGCTGATACGCCCTCGCACAGTTTGTCGCCTAGACCAGGTAATTTGTTATTGAGTTTATCTTGTAGATATTCTCCCGCAGCGCCGGTGTAAGAGGCATCAACATTCGCATCAACGTTTACCTTTCCTACATATCCGAATACATTCCAGAACGGCAGAATATTCACATCACCACGTATTGAAAGACTTTCTGCTTTAACCGTTGCAACGCTATCTTCAGGGTCGAATAGGTCATTCAAGCGCACACCGCTAATGACGTAATCGGTCATAGGAAGGTTCATGTCTTGATTGCGATAAGCAACTGAAACACCGAATGGTAATGGCAAATCGATACCTTGACGACGCACCATGTCACCCATTAAAGGGAATACTCGATCTAACTTAACACTCGCTTCTTGCATACGAGGATCTGAAACTTCTTTTAGACGCTCTTCATGCAGGACATTAACGCCGTTGTCGTCTTCATAAATTGCGACGGGTTCAGTTACAGCGCTCATGGTCATCGGTTTCGTTTTAGACGTACCCTCGATGTTAGTTGTCTTACGTTCAATAACGACTTTACCAGAGTCTAACGTTTGGAAATCAATCACTTGGTAATAGGTATCGACTTTTGACTTACCAAGATTAAATGGCTTGTCGTTGGTGATTACCATGCGTTTTGGTGTGCCGCCTACAAGTTCAATATCAACATTCAAGAAACGGAAATAGGCGATGTCTTGTGGTAAGCCGTATTTCGAATAGTTGAAGCTAATGGTCACGTCGCCGTTGTCTTTTTCATTGACTTTCACTGACGATGGATCGAAGCTTTCTGCATAATTTCTTAGTCGATACTCAGTGCGCGTAAACTCTTCAATTTCATCGATCAGTTTTTCGTTTTCATCCAGCTCTTGCGGGTTGTATTTGACGCGCAGGTCGATGTTGCCTTTGCTGTCTGTGTTTTTTATCAGATAGACGCTTGAGTCACGAACCTCATCGCCAATTTGTATGGTTCGATGTGCGTGTTCAACTAGGTGTTCGCCCTGTACGAGCGAACTGATTGCTAGCTTTGGTAAATCATGACTGATGCCATATTTGTCAAATAGTGCTCGACCTTTTTCCATAACTTCGCTGTAAGTCTTGGTTTCTGCCGCAGACGCAAAATTGGGGGTGGTAAGTAATAGGGCGCTCGCTAACACAGAAAGAGTATGGGTCTTACAAGCGCTGGTGCGTATTTCAAAAAAACTCATGACGGTTTCCACGCTGAGTGGCCTCAAACCTTCGAGACTCAAACAGTCGATGTAATACTGAACGTCGTGTTCAGTTGTTATGTATTTATCCGTTAGGATTGCTAGTGTGAATGTCGCGACTAAAAATGCATTGCGTCAATCAATGAGAGGATTTTAAGAGGAGGTGGCAGATCGCGTTAATCGCTTTTGATGGACGCTATCCTCACTTAGTAATAATTAGCGTTAATCAATTGATTTATAATGATTTTCAATAGATAAAAAAACGGCCTGTGAAGTGAAAATACTTGGCAGACCGTTTTGTTGTGAGTTGTTAAGCGCATTTAGTTCTAAGCAGTTACCCTCACTCTAAATAGATCAGTAAACAACTTCGCTATCATCAGAATAATCAAAATGTTTACGAGCATCAAAAGTGGCGTTTCAATTCCATAAACAGGTGTGAGGTTGAGCGCACCAGATGTGAGAACAACTAATAAGTTAATACCCAATATTCGGTGTACCATGAGCTTAGGTGTCGCGAACACTTTCCATATCACCATAATGTTAAGGAAGTAGAATAGTCCCAGCTCCCATAGTTCTGTCATTAATGGCATCACAAAGATGTATTGCAACAGAACCACCGACCCTGTACCCAACACACCATAAAAAGCGTCCTTAATAACGCTTGGTGGCATGGTCGGCACCATAGAAGAGAATACACCGGCTAACATAGGAAATATGAAACCACCTGGAACTGGAAGATAAATCCAAACCAACAGCGATGTGATAAACATCGACACGCCTTGCAGCACTTTGCGCCCATCTTCATTCAAATGTTCAACAAACGTGCGATGTGCATGATGCCAAGACACGTCTTTATGATCACCTATGACATTGAGTTCACCCTCAACAAGAGATTGTTCTGGTGTTAATACATCGAACGTCTTCAAGTTGTGAGTAAGAACTGCCCATTGGATATCTAAGTCTGATTCGCTGTTACTTTGTTTGAGTAATGTATCTTGGATATGTGCCATTTCATCGATACGCAAGCGCCATGTTTGGATGTTCTCTTTAAGGTGGTAGCTTCCGGTCAGTGGCAGATCTAAAAGTTGATACAGCTTATCAATATTCGCGGTGTTGCTTTCAAGTGCGGCAATGTCGATGTTGTCTGTTTTTTCCATCGCATCTAACAACGCTTTTTTACTGGTTTCGAAACGTTGTACAAAGTTGAGTTCAGTATTCACAGGCCACACGATGCGATACACAATAGAGAACACAACAACACCTAATAGTGTTTCTTGAAGTCTAAGTACAGCAAAGTGAAAGGTGGTTTGGTTATCAAACCCGCCCATACAAGCAACAATCGAACACACGGTAAATCCTATTGAAAAGATGTAGCCGTATTTCTCGTCACTAGACATGAAAATACAAGTGCCTAAGAACACGGTAAGAAATGTTAGAAACAAAAATCGATCTTGTGAAAACATCGCAATGAGGAAAAAGGCATAACCGGTCCCTAACAAGGTTCCCATTAACCGGTTATGGCCTTTGTTTATTGAATGGGCGAAGCTCTCGTTCAATGCCATCACTGCGACGGCTATCGCAGCCCAATACGGTTTTTCCCAACCAAACCACAACGCTAGGCAGATTGCGATAACGATAGAGAGTGCGACTTTAATCGCGTCTTTAGTCGATGCAGTGAACATAAGAATCACCTAGCTATTTTTGATTATTTTGATCGAGGCAGTCATACCAACACGCAGTTGTACGTCTTCTGGTATTTTGTCTAACTTCACTTTGATAGGGATGCGTTGAGCTAGGCGTATCCATTGGAAGTTTGGATTCACGTTTGGCAATAAATCATTACCTGTGCTGCCGTCTTGCTTCGCGATACCAAAACCAATACTTTTGATATGTCCTTCTAGCTGAACATTGTTGTGCATCATTAAGGTCACATAAGCAGTGTCCTGAGCATCGACACCGACTAAATCAGTCTCTTTGAAATAACCTTCAATCCAGAAGCTATCTTCATCAATTAGCGCAACCACAGGTGAATTCGCGACAACTTGAGAGCCAACACGTAGGTTCAGATTGGTGATATAGCCGTTAGTAGGCGCATATACCTTGGTGTACTCAAGGTTGAGATGTGCTTCTTCTACGTTCGCTTTTGCCAGTTCGACATTTGCGGCGCTGGTTTCTACCGCGTTGTTCAAGTTGTTTAGTGTCAGCACGGGCACGGCACCGGGCGTTCTTTTCTCTAAATTCAACGCGCGTTGCTCTTCGTTTTTGGCTTTGGCGAGTAGGGCAAATGCTTGTTTTTGAGTCGCAAGTGCTTTTCTGTAGGTCGCCTTGTAAATACTCGGATCGATCTCAAAAAGAAGATCGCCTTTTTTTACCTTCGAGTTGTCTTCGACATGCACTTCAATGACTTGACCCGTGACTCGAGGTGTAATCGAGACGATATAAGCGCTGACTTGTCCGTCTCTGGTCCATGGGTTACTTGAGTACGACTGGTAATAGCTATAAACCACAGTTCCCGCAGCAGCCAATAATAAAAGTGTGATGAGATAACGTTTGATCACAGTAAGTGCCTCAAAAAATGGTAATAAAATGGCCGATAGCGCCAGTAAAAATCACGATCAAGCTCAGTTCTGCTATTGCAGGAAAGGCGACGTACTTATGAAGGCCAAACCGTGTCGCGATTGACCCTGTTAGCATTGTCAGTATGTAAGCCAGTGCGATAACCAATAACAGCGGTGGGAAGTAGACTTCATCCCACACAAGCTCATGCGGCATGGTATTCATGGTTCTGTTCTCTATTTGTTTGATGAATGCAACGATAACGGAGTTCGATTTATTGTGATAATCGCTTATAGAGGATCGTACCCATCAAAATCCAACTTTATTCGGTGATTATGCCAACTGCCTCTTTGTTGAGAGCCGTAAGCCAGTAAAACAACGGTAGGTAGGTTGTCGTTCTTGAAGTGGAAACACTTAATTGAAATTGATTTCGAAAATCATCTACTTTTGCCGGTTTAAGATGAATCTATTTAAACCAATCA
>NZ_JBFRSX010000082.1:0-5180 GCF_041473835.1 Vibrio sp. 10N.222.55.A1
CTTTTCAACGATTTCGGCTTTAACAAATCCGACAGATTCCGATTGGCTTGCTGTTTGGAGTTGACGCCGTTTGGCAAAGAACGTGGATAAACTCAGTCCATGCTCTTCACAAAAAGCGCGTTGGGTAACACTGCTGCTTTCATATTGCTCAAACAGTGATTGCCATTCTAGGTTGGTACGTCGTTTTGCCATTTCAACTCTCCTTTGGGTTGGAGAGTTGATCTTATTCTTCGTGCTGAAGGATTAGAATGCGGTGTTCATGGCACGCTTACGGATTAGCTGGCATTGTTATCCCCTTAAAAATCTAGACGACAACTATGCTGACACCGGGGGGAAACAGCCGATCGCAATCACCGAAATACGCATAAGCGACATATTGTTTTTTAAAGTTAACTGGGCTTAGATATCCAAGAGCACTGTCCTTCTTGTTCGATTATAATCAACTTCGATGTGCTTGGATGAAAATACGCAAGTGCTTGATGCATCTCTTCTCACGGGTGAGGTGTTGCGTTTCAAGTGGCGGAGAGCCTTTAAATCAGAATGCTACCCGAACAAAAAAATGGCCATAAGAAACTAAGATGTTTCATGGCCACATTGATAGATTAATGTTAAATAAATTGAGCTACGGATACTCCCCATATTTCAGCTTAGTATTAACACAATCATTTACCATCGATAGCCCAAACTAACTGTATATGCTTCTCTTGTTTCACCTTTATTATAAAGGGCTGTGATATTATAGTGTTTACCTATTTGCTTATTAAAACCAATCAAATAAGCCCATTGATTTAGAGAAACATCAACGTCATAAGTGAACTCACCTTGTAACGCATCTACATAACCTAGATTACCGGATAACGTAGAATCTAAGCCTTGATATTCAGCACCAATTAATAACTGAGCTCTATAATCAACAAGCTGATAACCAACCATTGGTTGAGCAACAAACAGAGTATCACCCCAGCTCGAAGAGCCCTCTAATCGTGTTTGAGATGCGGTCATATTAAGCGTGGCGAAAAATTCTTTATACCCGACGGCTAGTGTAGTACCCACACCTAACAGATCATAGTCAAGACTTAAAGGAAGCTTCAATCGACCAGGGCTACACAGAGGGAGTCCTTCATTGCTTAGCGCACTACATAAGGCATCACCTAATCCAGGATCGATGCCGTTTAAACTATCTTTAACTTCGTTTAAACTCTCCGATGTATATTGCGCATCAATGGTTGCCTTAACTTTAATCTTTCCAGCTAAAGCGTAAACATTCCAGAAAGGCAAAATATAGACATCTCCCCTTATACTAAAACTCTCAGCATTAACTTTGGCGAAGGTCTCTGTCGGTTCAAAGTCCTTATCTAAATTCTGAAGGCCTAATGCTCCGAGACCTAAATTAAAAGATTGAAAGCCAAGATCCATATCTTGATTGCGATAAGCGACAGAAAAACCGTATGGAAGAGGAATATCAATACCTTGTCTACGGACTAAGTCTCCCATCAGTGGGAAAAAACTACTGACCTCGACCTTTTCTTCTCGAATACGAGGATCTGATGCTTCTTCAAGCTTTTCACTATCTAGAACTTCGACACCATCTACATCGTCATAAAAAGCGACGGGAGTCATGAGCAATGACAGAGTAAGCTTTTCTTTTTTTCTAGTTACTCCGTTTGCCACAATGGTTTTGCTTTTAACGTAAAATTGACCATTGTAACGCTCACTGATTAAGATTTCTTGTCTATAATCCTCAATTCTATAAGTACCATAGGTAAATGGTTGCGAATTAGTGATCACCATTTTAACAGGCTTGCGATCTTCAACACTTATCTCAACTCGCATGAAACGAAAATAGGCGACATCTTGAGGTAGTTGATACTTAGAATAGTTAAAACGTACAATTGCACGACGTTCATCTAATTCTTCAACGGTAACCGAAGACCGATCGTAACTATCTGAGTAGGCGCGAAGTCGATATTCTGTTTTAGTCAAATATTCAATGGAGTCTATCGCTCCACCATCTTCTGAGAGTGAAGGTTCACCATCTATTTGAGAAATTTGATCCTGAAAATATTTAATCCTCAAATCAATATTTCCCTTTAAATCTGTTGTTTGCACTAAATAAAAAGATGAAGATGAAGCCTCCTCATTAATTGAAGTGACTTTACGAACGTGCTCAACAATATGATCACCTTGAGATAAAGTACTAATACCATACTTAGGTAGGTGTTCCGGTATGCCATACTGCTCAAAAAACGAAGCTTCTTTTGCATTAGCAATATTAGAGAGTATCAAAATAAAAGAAAAGAAACTTACGCACCAAGATCTACGAAATAAAATAAAAAAAAATTTCGATGATTTACTTTCACCTCTATCCAACAAACTCTATGTAGCATCATTCCTACCTCACTGTAATAAAAGACGACTTAGTAAATAGCATCACAAATACCTTGTGATGTGCTAGCATCAATACCCATATTTATCGTAGCATCCCACGCTGTAATATTCTTGTTTATTTCGCCACCATCATCCGTGGCATTATTAACTATCACCAATATGTTATCTGTATCTTCTTGGTATCGATATTCAGGGTTGAATAATTCATCGCTAAACCACAAACTCGATACTTCTCCCATAAGAAGAAGGTCACCTTCATCAGGCGCTATCTTCGATCCGCTTTGGTTATATAATCGATTAAATACAAAAGGAATTTCAGCTTGGTTACAGGCTTTTCCACCGAAGCAAGCCAAATTACCTATTGTGTCAAAAATAGAGTCTTCAATCAGCTGGTTATTAAAACTTGCGACATAGTCAAAATGATAAATGATAGGAGTGATGTCATGATCGACTTCTTTTGCGTAATCACGAATAGCACATTTATATATCAATTGATTATTTAATTGATTAAACTTTCTTATCTCTTCTGATACCCCATCTAAAGTGGTAGGATTTTCCGATGGTGAGAAATCATCAAAGCGTAAAGGCGTGTCGGTCAACCGATCTACATATAGGATTGATGATATTAACGTGTACGCAGGTATATCTGCTATTTGTGGCAAATCACGAATATCATCACTATCTCCTATTAAAAATAGGACAACATCAAGTAATTTAATACCCGGTAATAATTCTATATTAATCAAGAATAGTAACTTTAACTCCGCTATATAACTATCCGTTTCATTGTTATTAAATCCTATAATAGAAGGGACGGTTAAAGGAGCTTCATGAGCGAGGCTTGTTACGTGATAGCCTGGGTATTCCTCATATTCTGTGCAAACCCCAAGGAATGTCTTTATGCACTCACGATGGGACTCAATGTAGGGTGAAAAGGGAAGTAATTTCGCTCGCGGTTCGATTGCTGCAATATCCGATGCGTATTTCAAAGTAAGCTTCGCCACAATCGATTCCGTGCTATCGCCATCTTCAATCCAGCCCAAGATGTCACTGACCATACTTTCGATGGTTTGGTCAGGTAAACCAAACAAGCGTCCCGTTATTTCTGCTTTTACTTGTTTTTGTAGTTCTAAAATCTGATCAACCGTCAATTGGTTAATACTTAAATCAGGATACAGCGTTGCCATTGCAGTTTCTAAAGTGTCGTATTGGTCTTTCGCTGCAGCGTATGATTCAAATGAAAGTCCGAGCGGTAAACTTTGCATAATCGCTCTGCTAAAGAAATTACCGGCAATATCATCTTCAGGATCGCGCTCTCCACTGGTTGTTTGCTGAAGCGCATTAATTGATGTCGCACCAGCACCTTGCCCAAATACAGTGACGTTTGTACTATCTCCGCCAAAGTCTTCGATATGTTGGCTAACCCACTCTAGAGCTCGCTTTTGATCACCAACCGCAAAGTTGCCTCCTTTCGTTTGACCTGCATCTTCAACCCACCGTTTTCCCAATAAACCAAGACGGTAGTTAAAAGTAACAGCGATAAAGGGGTTATCACTCATTGTACTTTGTGCAACGGCGACATCTGGAATTATATTGGGCAGGTGTCCAGATCCCGTTTCAAACGAACCACTATGGATATAAACATACACAGGTAATAAATCACCTGAAGTCGCATTATTAGGTCTCCATACGTTCAAGTAAAGGCAGGTCTCTGAGTACAATTCTGTTGAGCCAAACTGAGGGCATATGTTCCCAAAGTCTGTATACGAATTATTTTCGGTCACCGCTTGTGCTAGAGGCAGCATCACACTGTGTTCAAAACGGTCAGGCGCACCGAAGAAAAAATCACCTTCGCTACTATCGCCCGAGTAAGCATAAGGTATCCCTTTGAACGTTTCTATTGTAACCAGTGAGATACCGTCTTCAGTCGCAGAAAGTGAAGGGGCGACTGTGATTATTGGTTCTTTGAGGCCTTGTATAGTCACTTCACCTATTTGAGCCTCAAAAGTAATGGGTTGAGGTGATTCCTCTTCAGGAGCAGGGGTAAAGCTGAACTCAGTAGAATCATCACGACAACCGAAAAGTACAACTCCGATCAAGACCAAAAATGCTTTTGTCATCACTTACCTCTTCAATATCGAAAGTAAAGAACATTGCTATCACGCTTTGAATACCAAAATCAATCTTCTAATATTAGACTTAAAAATCAGAAAAGGTGGACAATATTACAATTACAGGTTCTGTCGTAAACAGTGGTGATAGGTTAAACTCTTCATCAAAATTCACCACTGCCGACGCTATGGCCATCAAATTTACAGGCGCCACTTTCCTTCCGACATCATTCTTCCGGCTGTTCGTTATTACGTTTCTTATAAGCTGAGCTACCGTGAAACCGAAGAGATACTCAATGAGCCAGGTATCGATGTTGATCACTCAACCATCAATCGGTGGGTTATCAAATACGCCCCACTATTGGAGCACAGAGCACACCGAAGAAAGAAGCCTGTCGCTACTTCGTAGCGGATGGATGAGACTTACATTAACGTCAAAGGCCAGTGGAAGTATTATTACCGAGCCGTTGATAAATGCGGTAATGTGATTGATTTTTTACTGTGCGAATACCGTGACGAGAAGGCAGCTCGCGCCTTCTTCACCAGGCGTTGTTGATCAAATCAGCTTGAAGATCAACGACACCATATGTAGCTAGCCGTTAGCTTCTAACGGGCATACCTAGTCCTATGACTTTGTTAATCGCTTTGACATTCGCCATGATTTCGCCCACTTGAGCGTTG
>NZ_JBFRSX010000083.1:0-75955 GCF_041473835.1 Vibrio sp. 10N.222.55.A1
ACGTGGATTCCATATACGGAATGGGGCATAAATGAGCTATAGCTTCCCCTAAATTAACAATTCAGAGATAACTAAACGTATGGAAAGTCGCTTAACGTAGCATCCAGTATTGACGGTGCAGATCAGTTTAAAACTAGCTCATTTATCGCCAGTGAGCATACCGAAGAAGATCTGTCTCGACTCTGGCGTGTTGTCTCTATGAGTTTCGTATTTTACATGCGCGTTTGCATCAACTGCTTTTGATAGCTTGATGCTCCATAGTGCTTTCATTTGATTTGGTACAATTGAATATCGGACATCGATAATACGCAGCTCGTCTGTTGGGTCCTGAGCGATATAACCATTTGAAAACCAGCGGAAACGTTCTATGTCTTTGGCTTGTTGAGAGTCCGGGTCAAGCCAAGGTAAATCCCTGCTAACATTCAGCTTCGCAATCGACTCTCCGGGATACGTGCTTACCGATGTGCCAACCCGCACTGCGTCTACATGGTAATGAGCCTCTGTTTCGTACACCACTTTCCAAACCAAGATATTCGCAAAGCTTGGTTTTGCCTCTAATCGAATCGGTGTGTGTTGCCTTTCTTGCGCTAATTGCCACCCAATCGCCTCTGCCCTGTCTCGCTGAATCATCCCTAATGTTGGATAAATTAGCGCCCAAGTAAACGCAACACGCGCTAGCCAAGGCGCTCGTTTTAACGTCGCAAACACAAGCAACACTAGAATGGGAAGCGTATAAACAGGATCGATGATTGATATGGTATTCCAAGAAAAACGCGCGTTGGTGAAAGGCCAAAGTAACTGCGTGCCATAGGTGGTACAAGCGTCTAACAGTGCATGAGTACCATAGCCCAGAGCACAAAACAGCCAACTTTGTTTGAAAGAAAGCCCACGTTTTTTTGCAATCAGGTGATGCAGAACCAAAGCGCAGATCAAACTGCCAATGGGAATAAAGAAGAGTGAATGGGTAAATTGTCGATGAAATTCCAAAGCCAACAAAGGGTCACTTTGAGACTTAATCAGTGCATCCAAATCTGGTGCTAACCCGGAGAGCAGCCCTAATACCCCAGCAACAACCAAATGTTGTTTTTTGCTGGCAGATTGTGACAAAGAAACGCCTAACACGCCCTGCGTTAAAGGATCCATAAATCACTCATTGATAGCATTCCGTTGAATCAAACAAAATACATTTAGCTATAGCGGTGAACTGTTCACAACTAAACGGTTTTATCAATATACTCATGTACATAGTTGTATAAGCATAGACCGATAAACAAAAAAAGAGCAGTTATGAAACTGCCCTTTTCTAATTATTGGTGGTTGATCAATTTATTCGTTTTTGTTCTGTATATTCACACTTGAACGATCTTTTATTAACGAGCAACCATGCTTGCTGCGATAACCACCAGCAGTACTGAGAAGATTTTCTTAATCGTTGGAACCGGTAAATGGTTGGTGGCTTTTGCGCCTAACGGAGCCGTAAACCAAGACGTGCACACAATACCCAACAGCGCAGGCAGATAAACAAAGCCAGCAAAGCCATCTGATAGAGCAAAGTGGCTGCTGCCTGAACTGATGTAACCTATCGAGCCAAACAACGCGATCACAATGCCACAAGCCGAGGCACAACCGATGGCCTTTTTCATACCGACAGAGAAGAACGTTAATAGCGGAACCAGCAATGCTCCGCCACCAATACCTATCATGGCAGATAAGCCACCCGTAATGGTTGTCAGCACAGTGAGCACGCCTTTGTTCGGCAGTTTTCGTTCCTTAGGCGCATCATTTTTGCTGCTTAAGAACATCTTGATCGCAATCAGAACCACACTCACAGCAAACACAATACGAACGACTTTTTCCGGTAACAACGCCGCCATAAAACCACTAACCAATGCACCCAGAGCAACACCAAGCATGATCCAAGGCGCCAGATCCCAAGGCACGTTGCCATTCTTGTGGTGAGCGAGTGCAGAAGATGTGGAAGTGAACAGTATCGATGCCAACGAGGTAGCAATCGCAGCGACAACAACTTGGTCGGAAGGTAGAACTTCTAAATACAGTAAAATGCTGCTTAACACAGGAACAATGATCAGCCCTCCGCCAATACCTAACAAACCGGCTAGAAACCCAACACCACTGCCCAGTAACGCACAGTAGAAAATCAACAACAGCAATTCACTCATTTCATCCATCTCTTAATTAAATTAATCGTCTTAAATAACGCACTATTAATGCGGTTATATTTCCATCAAGCTAATTAATATAACTGACACCGACTAAAATATTCAAACAGAATAGATCATGAATATTCCTCATGTTGAATGTGAAGTAATACCATTGTTAATGGTCAACCTATCAACGTATAAAAACCTTAAGCGATTAACTTTATACGACATTAATTCTACTAAGCATTAATTTCAGACAGCATAGCCTTCGATTCTTAATCCGGTCACAAGCAAAAAATAAAAGCCGTTTTAATACTAAAGACCGAGAGAATCAGAAAAAAAATTGGGATACCAAATCAGCATGAATAAAGAATTTAATTTTACGATTAAGAGCATTAGCCTCGACGAAAACTACCAGCCTGCAGACAGCACGCGTATCACTACCAACTTTGCTAACCTGGCTCGCGGTGACAGCCGTCAAGCGAACTTACGCAATGCACTACAAATGATCGATAACAGTTTCAACGCGTTAGCGCACTGGGATAACCCTAAGGGCGACCGCTACTCTGTTGAGCTTGAAATCATTTCTGTTGATATGGATATTGAAAGCAACGGCGAAGCATTCCCTTCAATTGAAGTGCTGAAAACCAATATTGTAGACCGTAAAACTAACGAGCGTATTGAAGGCATTATCGGAAATAACTTCTCTTCTTATGTTCGAGATTATGACTTTAGCGTACGTCTATTGGATCATAATAAAGGCCAAGATAAATTCAGCATTCCAGAAGATTTTGGTGACTTACACGGTAAGCTTTTTAAATATTTCGTTAACTCTGACGCTTACAAAAAGAACTTTAATAAACGACCTGTTATTTGCTTAAGCGTGTCAGATAATAAAACCTATTACCGCACTGAAAACCAACACCCAGTATTAGGTTTTGAATACCAACCGAATGAGTCTTCTTTAACTGAACAATATTTCAAAAAGATGGGCTTACAGGTTCGTTATTTCATGCCGCCTAACAGTGTTGCACCTTTGGCCTTCTATTTCTTTGGTGATCTGCTGAACGATTACTCTAACCTAGAGCTTATCAGCACCATCAGTACCATGGGTACGTTCCAGAAAATCTACCGACCTGAGATTTACAACGCGAACGCGGTTGCGGGTAACTGTTACCAACCAAACTTGAAAAACTTGGATCACTCGCTGACTCAAATCGTGTACGACCGTGAAGAACGAAGCCAGCTAGCTGTTGAACAAGGTAAATTCGCAGAAGAGAAGTTCATTAAGCCATACCAATCAGTTCTAGAGAACTGGTCGGCAAATTACGCACTTTAATCGTCTATTGCGCTCTCAAACCACCCAAGGATAGGCAATATTATTATGAAAACACTATTACCGACTTCAACAGCGGGCAGCTTGCCGAAACCGTCTTGGCTTGCACAACCAGAGACGCTTTGGTCGCCATGGAAACTTCAAGGCGATGAACTCACAGACGGCAAACAAGATGCGCTGCGTGTCTCTCTGCACGAGCAACAGCAAGCAGGCATTGATATTGTGAGTGACGGCGAACAAACACGTCAACACTTTGTAACGACCTTCATTGAACACCTGAATGGCGTTGATTTTGAAAAGCGTGAAACCGTTAAAATCCGCGACCGTTACGATGCGAGTGTACCGACGGTTGTAGGCCCAGTTTCTCGTCAGAAATCTGTGTTTGTTGAAGATGCGAAGTTCTTACGTCAGCAAACCGACCAACCGATCAAATGGGCTCTGCCGGGGCCTATGACCATGATTGATACACTTTACGATGCGCATTACCAAAGCCGTGAAAAACTGGCGTGGGAATTTGCAAAGATCCTCAACGAAGAAGCCAAAGAACTTGAAGCGGCAGGCGTGGATATTATTCAGTTCGATGAACCTGCGTTTAACGTGTTTTTTGATGAAGTGAACAATTGGGGCATCGCTTGTTTGGAAAGAGCCATTGAAGGGCTTAAGTGCGAAACAGCAGTCCATATTTGTTATGGCTACGGCATTAAAGCGAATACGGATTGGAAAAAGACATTAGGCACCGAGTGGCGCCAATACGAAGAAGTCTTCCCTAAGCTGCAGCAATCGAATATCGACATTATCTCTTTAGAGTGTCACAACTCTCATGTACCTCTTGAGCTGCTTGAGCTCGTACGAGGCAAGAAAGTAATGGTCGGTGCGATTGATGTTGCAACCGATTCGATTGAAACACCGGAAGAAGTGGCTAGCACTCTACGTGAAACACTTAAGTACGTTGATGCCGACAAGCTCTACCCTTGCACCAACTGCGGCATGGCTCCCCTACCTCGCGAGATAGCCTCAGCGAAGCTTAATGCGCTAAGTGCTGGCGCAGAGATCGTTCGTAAAGAGCTTTCAGCGTAACGCTTTCCTAAAGAACAAAAACTATGCCTTTAAGCCTAAGTATCATATTGATGCTTAGGCTTTTTGTTATGTGAGTTAATGAGCTTTACGCGCTGCTTACCAGGTTTTATCTAGGTCTTGAGCATATAAAGAGATCGCTCGTTGGTACTCTTTAATCGCATCGCTATTCGTCGTGGAAACTAAAAGCTCAAGTAACAGCGATGTCGCTTCTTTATGGCGACCTAGTTCGACACGCTAACATACGGCTCCATTCTTCTTTGCTCATTGCGCCTTTAGAAAGGTAAATATTGTGTTTCTGCATTGCACCTTTCGTGTATGAAAGCTTGATGAATGAGCCAATTTCAAACGGAAGAAAGCTACGCTGTAAAGTCACATCACAAGCAACGCCATTTAAACGTACATGACCGTTCGTGATTTCAAACGAGCTATCGCGAAGCTTCCACCACAACATTAGAATTTTTATTAATGGAGGAACACAAATTATCAGCCCTATGGTTAGCAGCGATGAACGATCACCGTCTGATATCCAATAGACAAGACCTAGTGCAATAACAATAAACAGCAACTCTGAAAATAAGTATTTAACAAAATTTAGTTGGATACGGTTATCCATGACACTCTCTCAATGATGACCCTAAAGGCAGCTCCATTTCAACGAGCCCTTTCACTTCAGACAACTGAGTAAAACCTTTTGATTGATAAAGCTTAATGGCGGGGTTCTCACTGAACACGCGCAACACTAACTGAGCCGATGCTTGATTGTTCGCATGTTCAATAGCCAAATCGAGACACTTAGAGCCAAAACCTTGACCTTGACAGTCAGCTAATATCTGCAAGTCCCTAAGAAACGTTGTACCACTAGCGTAACTGAAGCGAACAACACCAATACGGCGATCCCCCACATAAATTTCATAGTTATCCAGCTCATCCCAGCTGCGTAAAAACTGGCTATGACCCCAAGCGATTCCACGAGCTTGATAGTAACTCGCCATATTCGTTTTGGTGATCGATTCAGCGAACTTAGGCTCTGAACCTTTGACCAACCTTACTTCCATATTGTGTCCTTTGTTTTCAAATCACATCTGAATACGGCATAGCAAAATGCCGTATATGTTGAATCATTTTTAGGTACATACTGGTTTCACTTCCTTCCATTGTGTATTCCATTCTTCGCCTAACAAATTAGAAAGTTTTTCACAGTCGTATAGATAGCGAAGACTATCTTTACAGTACGCAGTAAGTATTTCAGTTAACTGACCAGACGCTTTTTCGTTGTCTTTGAGTTTTCCGTACATCATCAAACCAGTCCTAAAGGTGTCTTGATCGAGGTCAGACGCTTGCTTCGATAACATCCCAAAGGAAATAGCGTTAATAGACAGGGCTAATGCAATCGCATCGCCTTCATCTCCCTCTAATTCACAAGCACTATAACGAGCTAACAAGTTCGATGTTTTAATTAATGGGGCAAGGTCTTTTGTATTTGCATATTTATAGGTTTCAAAACCTTGCCGCACCGCAGCTTTATGACTGTCTTCAATGCTCACAACATAGTCTGTCAAAACATGTAAGCTCGCATATGCACCTAGCCCGAAAGCCACAATGAACACGGCGATTAATCTGATCACTTATCTCTCCTAAAAGAACCTTGTGCTGGTTAATTTTAAACGGCGTCTTGTAGTAACAACCCTACTTGCCATCGACCTTTTCTAGAAACCAACTTCCTTGGCACGGCCCATTGGTTAAGTGCCATCGGCCGTCAAATCTACTGCCACTGCCACGTGCGGAAAAACGATAATCCCATTGGCGATGTTTAGCATATAAACGTAAGTCGCCGTTTTCCGTCACCCAACCCTCTAACGGTGTTCCATTGTAGGTAAGCCTTAGAGTAGCCTTACCCTCACGAATAGTTCCGGTGATGGTTGTGCGTTCACACATATTATTGCCAGTGGTGTTAATACGGCGGCCTAGCCACTCACCGTCGAAATCGATAGAAGGAACAAATTGGGGACTATCCGGAAGTTTAGGAAACGACTCGGAATTACTGGACCCGAACCACTGAAGCTCACGACCAACAAGGAAGAAGACAACAAAGCCGATTGATATCGCTATCACAAATCCCTTTTTCATTAGCCTCTTCCTAATCCGCTGACCTTAAGAAAAGAACCCTAACATAATGAAAAGTAATAACTTACCATCAGTTTAATTAACTTTGATATATTCCACAAATTGCATTCAAATGTTGAATATAGAGAAAGCGGCATCGTACAAAATACCGCGCATTGAGAATCAATTATGAGCAGTGCCGGAAGCTCTGCACAGAAAAACCCTAACCTTCCAAGGCATTGCGCCAATACTGAACGGTTTTATCCGACACCAACCCTGTCTCGGTCGCCGCTGATACTAAAAAGTCACATAACCGAGCCGCAACCTCTTCATTACCCAACAAGTATAAACTGCGAATGGCTCGCGTTAACCTTAGCTGGTTATGGTCATGATTCTTTAACCATACGTGATTAGCCGGGCTAAGTGGTAACGATGAAGATATTTCACTCCCGTTTCGCTGCATACCCCAAAACTCAAGCATCAGGTCAAGCACTTGTAGATGAGCTGTGCGGAGCGCTTCTGAATTAGCAAAAAGCACCTTATCTTCTTGAGTAACCAACGGGGCATGTTGATTAAACTTAGTCCCCTCATCTATTGGGAAGAACACTTGAATGTACTTATGGTCATGCTCCAACCAAAAATGATTGTAAGCCAATAACTGTTCTATATTTCGACCAAATTTGTCCGGCGCTTCACCAGATATAAAGCGAGCAATCTCACTCATTTTAAAATCCTACTGACTATAAACCCCCACTTGTGGGCGAATGCATTATTACGCAGTAAGCCGTCAAAAGCCTAGTCCTTTACGTTGTAAGTACCGATTTGGCTTAGAACTCCACGTCCCACGCGTTAGGAATCACTTTTGAATAATTTCGACTTACTTTTCTAACAAACGACACGGGAACTCTGCGACACATTTTAGCTCTGCTGTATGTTCAGGGAATCGTTCCTGAAGAAAACACAATGCATCCGTTGGCGTTGGCGTTGGCGTTGGCGTAGCGTATGAGTTTTAGACTAAAGCCAGCAACCAGTGTGTTAATAACTGAGTACCAAAACCTGAACGACTAAAAGAGGTAGGTAAAATAAGCAGCGAAAGATTACATCTTTCAAAGAAAAACCCTTCAGAAAGCGTCCTTCGGTGCATAGAATTTCAAGCGACTTACACTAGTGAATAATGTAAGTCGCTAACATAAGAGACTAACGTAAGCGTCTCAACACAACCTGCTGGTCGAGCTCATTCTGATAGTCCGTGTAATCAAGCCCTTGATCAAATATGTACTCAGTGACAAGAGTGCGAATGCACTCAACTAATGTGCTTGCTTGCCAAGGCTTTTCAAAGTAACGGTCGATGCCTGCTGCATTAATCGCATTGATGGTATCGGTATGAGTGGCCTGCCCTGTAAGAAGAATTTTCTTTGTATTCGGAAAGCGGCTGTCATGGAACACGTCAGTGAGTAACTCCACACCCGTTTTCCCTGGCATCACATGATCAGACACGATGACGGTAATGTGTTCGCCTTCTGCGTCAAGTTCATCAATGAGATCAAGCACTTCTTGTGCTGATTCACAATCTTCAATATTCAGCCAACTCGCCAGCGGCTCTAAATCTTGTACCACTGCGCTCAGTACTTCTCTCTGGTCATCGACACAGATTAAATTAAGCTTCTCCATGTTCACCCTCTACTGGTAACTTGATTCTAAATACAGTTTTAGAAGCATCACTTTTCACAATGATACTTCCGCCATAACCCGCCACAATCCGCTTAACTACTGATAAACCCAAGCCCAATCCAAACGATAAACCACCTTTTTTAGTGGTGAAGTTGGGCTGAAATACCTTTCTACGAGTCGCCTCGTCTATCTCAGGGCCGTTATTCGCGATCGTAACTAATATCCTTTTCTTACTTAATCTGGTTTGAATCTCTATTGCGGCATCGTCTGAATTCGACATTGCATCACAAGCATTCTTTACAATGTTGACCCAAATCTGAACGAGCTCTGTTTTCGAGCCTTTAAAAGACGGTAAATCCGCAGGGCTCAATCGCACAGACACTCTACGTAACTCACTTTGTAGCAACGATAAGGCATGGTTAATGGAGTCGTTAATATCAACCGCTTCTTCGGTGTCGATATCAACTCTGCCAAGTTGTTTAACCGATTTTACGATGCCGACGGTGTGTCTAGATGCCAAACGCAAATCATGTAAATCACAGCCCATCTGCCAAAAACGAATCGCTTCTTCTGGTTTTTTCAGCCAATGCTTTGAAATAACGTCTGTTGCAGATAAAGCATCAATTGGAATCGCCTTTGCAAGAGAGCGAGCAATGTTTTTGTCTAAACCATATTTTCTTTCAAATTGTCGCCCACGTGTTCGTGCTTCTGACGACGACGTTTTCTGACCATGCATTAACCCAAAATCGAAAAATTGACTGGCTTCTGGATGCACTTCTTCAAGCAGATCCATGATGACCGTTTCAAGTCGACCAGATTTACTATTTACGACACCAATAGCGTTGTTAAGCTCATGAGCAATCCCTGCAGCCAATTGACCCAAGGTCGTCATTTGCTCAGCAGTATGTAACTTCTCTAGCGCTTTTTGTTTCGCTATCGCTTCTTGTGTTGCGCGGCGTTGACGACGCGACAACTCATTGACAATTACAGGTGTGAACTGTGCGGTAAGAGGACCAAATTTACGTTCATCTTCTGCAGGCGTGTCTTTATCGATCCACGCTAACTCAACATCGGTTTTAGCAACAACCGTTGAAGATGCTGTCCAATTACCTGAAAAGAAGCTATGAACGCCTATAAAAGCCCCACTACCCGCGCTAAATACTCGCACTTGCGGTGTATTCGCATCGGTATAAAACCCTTCCAGTTCTCCACTAAACACATAATATAAACGAGTGTTTAACGCTGATTGTTCAATAATGGTGTTACCGGCACAGCACGTCACCCGACGTTCTGTTTGGTTAAAATAGCGCTCGATCAGTGCTTCTAGCTTTTGTTGATACACGTATCGTTATCCTATGTGACCAATTGAATGTAGCACCCACACCATAACAAAACTCAGTAGCACACCAACCACACCCAAAATAATACCGATTCTGGCCATTTGATTACTTTGCACATGACCAGTGGCATGAGCCAACGCATTCGGTGGCGTACTGATTGGCAGCGACATACCTAATGAAGCGGCAAAAGTCACAACCAAAATTAACGTTAGCTCACCGCCTAGTGGCGTGAGTGAAGCCATAGACGAACCTAATGCCGCCATAATTGGCATTAACAAGTTAGCCGTTGCGGTATGAGACATAAAGTTTGCCATTACCAAACACAAGAACGCCGCTCCGAACAACACCACATAGGGTGAGTAGCTATCAAACGGAATACTGTGTACCACGAGCTTTGCTAAGCCAGTTTTATCGAGCGCTAAACCAAGCGCAATACCACCTGATACAAGCCACAATACGTCCCAAGAAATTTTCTTCAGGTCTTCTTTATTGATGATCCCTGTGAGTGAGAACACAGCGACAGGAATCAGAGCGACGGTGTAAGAGTTCATGCCATGGCTTGAACCCATTAACCAAAGAATGATGGTCAGCGCAAAAGTGACGTACACCGCAATGGCTTTAGGCGTTTTAAGGAATTTACCTTTGATGCTTAGCTCGATTTTCTTTTGGTCAGCTTTGTACATAAAGCCTATTAAAAACCACGCTAACGCCATCATAATCACAACAAACGGCACACCAAATGCCATCCATTCACCGAACGTAATGAGGTTATCGCCAACTAAATATTTAAGTGCGATAGCGTTCGGAGGGGTACCGATCGGAGTACCAATGCCACCGATGTTAGCGGCAACCGGGATACAAAGCGCAAACGCTACACGACCGGGGTCTTTCGGACCAAACACAGCCAGTACCGGCGTTAAAATAGAGAGCATCATTGCCGTTGTTGCCGTGTTAGACATAAACATCGAAAAGATACCAGTGATCAACATTAAGCCGAGCATCACAAACTTTGGGTCTTGTCCAAATGGCTTCAACAACACGCGAGCTAAGTTTACGTCTAATCGATATTTAGTGGCGGCCATTGCTAAGAAGAAACCACCCAAAAACAGCATGATGATTGGGCTAGCGAATGTCGCCATGATATCGCTGTATTTTAACAGCTCACCAAAATGTTCCTCCCCATGCTCAAACCTTAAAAAGATCAGCCCTTTATCCGACAACATCAATAATTGCAGAACGATAATAACAACAGACGTCGCGTAGATCGGGATGGGCTCGAACACCCAGCACAATGCCGCTAACAAAAAGATCGCAATAACGCGTTGTTGAATAATCGTAAGGCCTTCAAATGGAAACGCTGATAGCGGCATGACGAGGATAATGAAAGGAATTAAAATAGGGATAATGTATTTAATATAGGGGCGCATAGCACAAAAACTCTTCCTGAGATAACAACTACTTAGAAATTAGATTTACAGTTCTAATTTAGATCCGACAACGAATTATCGAACTCTCGCCACTATCTCACTCTCGGCTAGATCAATGATTATGTGATCACGATATCCCCTTTTTCGATTCTGTGCGCTACCTCTACGTTTGTATGCCATTTATTGTTGCAATTAAATTCAGGAGAGTGGTTTCTGCGTTTCTATTCATAATCCGTTCCGGTTATTCTAGGTACTGTCAGAACAGATCAGTCGCTTAAGTCATGTCCATAAATTGAGGACCGCTTCTGAGTAACCTCTCAAATATATGAGTTAGAATTACTCGGATTGTGCGTGGTTTTGCATTTCCTTTTGCCGTAAGTTTATTTTCAAGCTCGCTTAGTAGAGCATGGAAGAAATAATAAAAAGATACCTATTCTCCCCCGAAAACAGTTCTACTCAACACAACTTTCGACCGGCTAATAACATGACTATTGTTACATCTAAAAAACGTCCTACCGTTGGCATTGTGCTGCCTATGCTCAGTGGCTTCTACATGGGCGAGCTAAATGCAACCCTTAGAAGGCTTGCGAAAAACCATAAAGTCAATCTGATCTTCATCCGCTCGGGTGAGCGAAGAGATTTTAAACTTCCTATATATTTTAATCATCTCGATGCCCTTGTGGTCGTTCTCCATGCAGCGACAGTAAAGTTGATCGAAGAAGCTATAAACGCAAACATTCCAGTCATTTCTATTGGAGCAAGCTATGCGCCGCTGCCCGTTGAGCAGTATTATAGTGTGCAAAGCGATGGTGTCACTAAGCTCTATGAATGGTTACAAAGTCAAGGACACGAAGAAATCGGCTTTTGTGGCGATCTCACTGTTAATGATATCAGGTCTCGCTTCAAAGCGTATCAACGCACGGTGATTGATCATAAAGGCTCATTCAACCAACGCCATTTCTTCCGCGTGTCGAATTGTTCTCTATCTGGGGGACGAGAAGCCGCAATAGAATTTATACAGCGTAAATCCAAATGCACTGCGGTTATCTGCGCAACTGACCACAATGCTGTAGGTATGATGGAGCAACTGTCTCACAGCAATATCTCGGTACCTGACGATGTCGCCATCGTAGGCATTGATAATATTTTCGTCGGTCAACAATTCAATCCCAAGTTAACAACAGTAGACCAACAGCTTGAGCTTCTAGCGACGCAAGTATTTCACCGCGTGTTGGAACGTATTTCTGGGAAGCCTTTTAATAATGCCAATAATAGTGTCCCGCAAAAGCTCATCGTTCATCAGTCTTGCGGTAACACAAACCCAGATCTCGAACATAAAGAAGATATCAACTCAACTCGCCAAATCCTCTTAAATGTGCAAGGGCGTTCTCCCGCTGAGATATTCGAAAATTTCTATTCACAAGCACAAGGAGGTTTTGACTCAATTAGAGATGCTCAAAGCCTTTACGGAAACAATCTTGACTGGGCCTGTCTCGCTGAGTGTAATTCGGAGCAATACACTATTAGGAAATGGGTAGAAAAAGGCATGACTCAGCCAACTACCCTACCGCAACAAACAGATATTCAAGACGATATTCGCAATTTCCCATTTTTCGAACGCTATGATCATTTCGTTGCTTCCATTCTTCCTATCAACTCAGGGCAAGAAGATCACTGGAAGCTCGTCGCTGTTGTTGATTCATTGCAAGATCACCAAGATATCGGTACACAATCGGTATTCAACAATTATTTAGATATGCTCGCACTGTTCATCGAGCGCGACGAGCTTATCAATACAAGTAACAATCGTCAGAAGAACTCCCAACAGTTGTTGCAACAGCTCAAAGTAGTATCTAACAGCTCAAACGATGGTATCTGGGATTGGGACTTACTAACCAATACTCTTGTCTGGAACAGTCGGTTAACCAAAATGATTGGCTGTCAAGATACCTTTTCTGATCGTAAGTTAGGATGTGACCATCTGTTCCAATATATACACTCAGAAGACTTAGAACTTCTCGAGTCCGCCATTCATAACCACTTAAACGAAGAAGTACCGTTCAAATGTGAATTCAGGATGAAGACGCAACATCGCGGATATATCTGGGTTCATGCCAATGGCTCAGCGGTTCATAATGCAGAAGGGCAGGCTGTGCGCTTCATTGGCTCAATGACGGATGTAACTCAAGAGCGAGAAGATGCGGAAAAGATTCAACACATGGCGTATTATGATGCGCTTACTGGCATCGCTAATCGCCGGAAAATAATGGAAAGCATCGCGCAACACATTGTGAATCGACCTAACCAAAAACGCGCGGTCATGTTGATGGATCTTAACCGTTTTAAGATTATCAACGACTCTTTTGGTCATCACGTCGGTGATGCACTTCTTTGCCACGTGACCAAACATATTCAGAACGTGCTATCAAGTGAACACCTTGTCGCACGTTTGGGAGGTGACGAATTCTTGTTTTTGTGTAATGTCAGTTCCGAAGCAGACATCAACGCACTCGCCACGCAGATTTTAAATGCCGTTCAAAACCCATTGATCGTTGATGATATTGAGATTATCAGCCAAGGAAGCCTAGGCATCGCTATGTATCCTTATGATGGAGTAAGTGCCGAAGAATTAATTAAGCAGGCCGACATTGCCATGTATCAAGCTAAAAAGCTGGGAGGACAAAGCTATCTCAACTTTCAAAGGTCAATGGCAAAAGAGACGGAAAACATAATCGAAATAGAGCACCAACTCAGTCGTGCCATCGCTCAACAAGAAATAAAGGTGCACTACCAACCTCAATATTGTGGGCAAGATGAAAAGATTACTGCTGTTGAAGCACTAGCAAGATGGGAATCTCCAACATTGGGGGATGTCCCTCCTGACCAGTTTATCGAGGTTGCTGAATCAGCTGGCCTAATCAGCAAGCTTGGTGAATGTATCATTCATCGAGTTTGTAAGGATGTTGAAGGATCTGAATGGCTACAAACCATGAGCCATATTTCCATTAATATCAGTGCAAAACAGCTGATACAGCCTCACTTCGCTCAAGAAATCATTCGAACTATTCGCCAATACCAGCTTCCTTTGACGTTATTCTGTATTGAGATAACCGAGTCAGCAGCAATTGTCGATTACGAGTTATGCATAAACTCACTTAAAGAACTACACGATGTAGGAATTTCTATCTCTCTTGACGATTTTGGCACGGGATTCTCTTCTCTATCTCTACTAAAGCAACTTCCACTAAGTGAAGTAAAGATCGACCGTTCATTTATCTCTGACATAACTCAAGGGCAGACCAACTTAGACTTCGTCAACACTATGATCATGATGGGTAAAAGCTTGGGCTATCGTGTTGTAGCTGAAGGGGTGGAAACTGCTGATCATAACCAACGCCTAAACGGACTGGGGATAGATCTGCTGCAAGGTTATTACTTCAGTAAACCTCGACCATTAAGTGAACTGGAATCAGAAGTGGCTATCAAATTGACTAGAGCTTAACCGTGGCACAACGGCATTATTTAAAAGTAATGCCATTCTTATTCACGCTTTGCGTTAACTTTACTGCCTATTGGCAGGTTAACGGAATAAAAATGAGCGTAAACAGTAGATGACATAAAGGTCGTTTAGAACCACAGATAGACCTCGTTGAGATGCCTTATCTGGACTACGACAAACAGACGTACTACCCCAATCAGACAGTTATCTTCTGGCCTCGCTACCGCTGGGGCGCAGGCGGGAATGCTGTCGCATCGTTTGCACCAGTCACTATTTCGCCAACAGAGTAAGACGTTTCTTATTGAGTTAGGGCTTAATTGCTAGGCCCTAACCCTTCATTATTGAAGCTAAGTAAAACACAAGAGGCCTACTCAGAACCTAATTACAGGGAGTAATCAAACACGATAATGTCGTCTAGCAACGGACGAAACACATCTTTCAGCGCATCATGCTCTGGGTGCGGAAGGTAATTCTGACGGCCTTGTTCATCGGCGAATGTCATTAACACTGAGTGGGTATAACCTTGATTCTTGTTTTCAGGGCTGTCATTTAGCCCCCACTCGACTGAAGTGACCCCTTCAACTTTGTTTGGCATCGCTTCGAACAACATCTTTAGTTTTTGAACCTCTGAAGCCTCAGCGTTTTCTTTAAACTTAATCAGTAAAATGTGACGAATCATTCCCGTTTCTTTTCGAGTCATTCCTATCCCTTTTCGAATCGTTCGCTTGCTCGTTTGTCATGCTTAACCAACACCGAGTCGCGTTCTTAAGTTAGAGGAGAACAAAATGCCACACGTTACACAACATGCCAAGGCTAGAACGCTGGATTTTATAAAATAACCCAAATCCCAACACAAAAATGCTGCACCCAAGGGCGCAGCATTTCTCATGACAATGGTAAGCACGTTTTAACGTTAATCACGACGACCTGTAAGCTGGATCGTTTGGTCTTGATCGACGCTCTTGTGGAATTTTATTCCGCCATTAGCGGCGTCATTTCTTCCTTCAAGCACTGGCTCAGATTCAACACGCTCAGCCTTTACTTGATTACCTTCGCTTCTCGTCATATCGAGAGTACTCGCATAAGTACCGTCAGCCGCGAAAGCCGTGTTCATAGATAAAGCCATCAATCCAAGTGCGATTAACTTGTTCATACATCACCTCGTTGTATTTCTAATTCTTTGTTCGTTTGGTATCTGTGTTTTTGTTGGAGTAACTTTAACAATCGAACATGAACCATAGATGTGAGCTATGTGATGAGCTGCCGCCGCTCGCAAAAAGACGCACCTTTGAATCAGTGGTTATTCCAAATGTTGAAGTCTACCCTGAAAAACAAACAAGCGTAGTTCAGCTTTTAACGGGTTAACTACTTAAAGGCTTAACTGCCTAACTCCCCTACCATCCAAAAAAAGAAAAGGCTCCCGAGGGAGCCTTTGATTAGGGTTCTAGTGACTATTCGCTTATGTTTTTATTTTAAAATGCTTCTTCGAGCGTTTGTTCGTTCTTTTTTTCTGTTTGTTTCTCGCTGGTCTCTACCTCTTTCAAGCGCGCAGTGAAGTGTCTTAACACCGGCGGCTCGTAGGTAAAATCGAGCCCTTTCACTTGTCCTGCATTCTCTTTCACTTTTTCGAATGCTTCGATAATGAAGTCCATGTGTGTTTGTGTGTAGGTCGCGCGAGGAATGGTAAGGCGCAACAACTCAGCAGGACATGGGTGTTGTTCACCTGTTGCTGGGTCGCGTCCTTGCAGCAAAGACCCAATCTAAACCGCTCTGATACCCGCGACTTTATAGAGTTCGCACGCCAAAGCATGTGCTGGGAACTGACCTGCTGGAATATGAGGAAGCAGTTTACCCGCATCCACAAACGCAGCATGACCGCCTGCTTGCTGGCACACGATGCCCATCGCTTCTAAGCCATCAACAAGGTATTGAACCTGACCAATACGGTACTCCAACCAGTCTTGGCGCATACCGTCATACAGACCAACCGCCAAACGCTCCATCGCGCCACCTTCTAAACCACCATAGGTTGGGAAGCCTTCTTGCACGACACACAAGGTTCGACACTCTGTGTACACATCCATGAAAGAGTCGTCTTTAAAGCACAACAAGCCGCCCATTTGTACCATGGCATCTTTCTTGGCAGACATGGCTAAGCCATCCGCGTATTTGTAGGATTCACGCGTGATCTGTTCTATTGTCCAATCTTGATAACCCGATTCACGTTGTTGAATGAAGTAAGCATTTTCAGCGTAGCGTGCCGAGTCCATGATCACAGGAATATCGTACTTCTGAGCGATTTCATAAACGGCTTTTAGATTGGCGATGGACACTGGCTGTCCACCAGCAGAGTTACAAGTAATGGTACTCACAATGTAAGGAACATTGGCCGCGCCCGCTTCTAAGATCGCTTCTTCCAGCTTCACCACATCGAAGTTGCCTTTGAAGTCCGCATTCACTGATGTATCGAACGCTTCTTTGGTATAAACGTTCTTCGCCACACAGCAATTCACTTGGGTGTGACCTTGTGTTGTATCGAAGAAGTAGTTCGACAAGGCGACCATTTTGCTGCGATCGAGTCCCTTTTCCATTTCACGCTTCTTGATAAGAACAGGAATGTAGATCTGCTCTGCGCCGCGCCCTTGGTGTGTTGGAATCGTCAACTCATAGCCAAAGATATCTTTCACCGCATTCGACAATGCGTAGTAACTGCGGCTACCACTGTAAGCTTCATCACCCATTAACATCGCGGCTTGCATACGCTGAGTAATAGAACCTGTACCACTGTCTGTCAGTAAGTCGATAAACACATCATCACTATCCAGTAAGAATGGGTTCATGCCCGCTTCAACAATGGCTTGCTCACGATATGCAGAGGTTGTTCTTTTTACTGGTTCTACAACACGAATACGAAACGGTTCTGGTAGATGTTTGAAATTTTCCATAATAGTACCTTTCAATACATTCCGATCAGGTCGAAATCTATTTTCTTTAGATGTCACGAATCCTCACCATTAATTTAATAGCTCCGCATAAAGATAGACGGAAATTAACAATGAAAATAAACAAGTTAAATAATTAGTTATTAATCGAACCTAAACAGAGGCTGAGATAATTAGCGAGAACGACAAAACAACGAATATTCTGCACGAAATAATAAGTGCGACATTCATGCGTTCAAAGGTTATCAAAGCTGCTAATAGGTAAACAAAGCACGCTGCTTTGCTGGCGCGTGACGCCTAGAGGGTACTACTCTGAAGAAAGGCGGAACGAGAGCTGGTGATCTAAGGTATACCAAGCTAACAAGGTTAGCCATGTTGTTGATTGCCATTTCAGATACATGTTCACAATATATCCCTACGTTGAAATCAAGATGATCCGAAATTTAAATATAGTGTAATTGTTTTATAAATACAGCTTAGAAAAGTATAAATGTGATCAATATTTAGAATGGTAATTAAATACGATAGCATGTTATATAAACTGTGAATCACAGCCGTTTACATACTATTAAACTAGTTCAGCGAGAACCTTAATAATATCAAATCTCTTTTGAAATCAACACCTCTCTAATAAGGGGAGAAGATAGCTGTTTTCTAAAAAAGCCATCATCTAATAAAGCCAAGATCCAAAACTCGCCGATCTAGAAAAGATAAATTCTGATGAGGCTCAAACCTCACCAGAACCGTATTCGCAGTGAATGACTTACTTCTTCTTCACGGCTTGCTTGATGGCCATTTCAGCCAGTTTTGGTGTCGCCGCTTTCAATACGCTGGGTGCCACCTTCTTACCCACTTTGACTGCTTTATTCAGTTGGCCTTTAACCGACGAGCCTCTTTTCATGGCTTCTAAACGTTGGCGGTTTCTCTGAACGTTATTTGCGTCAGCGATACGCTCTATCAACGTCTGCCTTAAAGTATCTAAACCAAACTGTACCTTTTCTGGCGCAATCGCCAGCGGTAACACGATATCGGTTTGCAGCAATATATGATTGTATTCGAGCGCTTGAGCAATGATCTTCGCTTTGGTCGATGTTGGATTCTCTAAGTCATACGGTGGCTGCCAATCGTCTACAGGCTTTAATCTGTCTACCTGATTCACAACCGACACCACAATCGGTTTCTTGCGTGAGATGTTCTTAGGATCGTCATAGAAAGCATCAAATTTATCTTTCAATTGCTTATCCAAATCACGTGCAGACTGATTGGCTTTAAGCACCCATAGCACCACATCCGCTTGGGTCATCTCTTTCAGCATTAAGGCTTCGGTTTTAGGATTGCCATCAAGCCCCTGAAGATCAACAACGCGAACATCATTGTCGTCGACAAACGCGTTATACACCGTTGAAGTGTCGGTTGATGGCAGCACATCCACTTCTGCAACCAACTCTTGCTTGAGTGCATTGATAAGTGAAGATTTACCCGAACTGGTTTGTCCCACCAGCACGATTCGCACAGGCTCTAGCTCTGGAGCAAAGCGTTGTTCGTCGAGTTCAGAAACATCAGACACTTTAAGTGCCTCATCTTCAATGCTGAAACGTCCGCTGTAGAGGTCAATCGCCACCGCCGCAACTTCATCTAACAAGGCTTGTTTGGCGGCGTATTGCATGTCATCAACCACACCCCTTGTCATCGTTGCTGTCGCTTGTTCTCGTCCTAAATCAGAAATCACCTTGAGTGGATTCAAATACAAGTTTTTAAGGTGGTTACCCCAAATAGCCGCTTTGAAGATCTTCTGTCCTAGCTCACCGTATTTATCGTAGGCTTCGTAGCCCGCTTTGATGTAAGAAACCTTGAGATACTCAATGCCGAGGATATGCTCTCGCACTACCAATTTGTAGCGTCGGCTGACCTCTTCGAACAGCTTTAGCCCTTCAGGAATCGAAAAATCGAGTGATTTCTTATCAAACTTTTTCGCAACAAATTCAAGTACCTCTAAACCGGTTTGGTCTAGGTTACCCCACTCTATGTCGCCCATTAATTGTTGGCGTACATGGTGTTTTGAATCATTCCAGATCGACAGTTCTTTTTGAGACCAATCAGCCGAAGCCTTAACCATATCAGCTTTTTTATGCTGTGATTCAGCTTCAGCAGTATCCTCGCCAAGGCCGCCACTCTCTTTATTCGAGAAAGACTCTTTATTTGAAGAGCGGCTTGAAGAACGGCTAGAAATGAATAAAGGAATGGTGAACACCAAGGTACTCACGGCAATGGCAATCGACATTTCGAGTAGATAACCGTATTTGATCGCCAAGAAGACACCAAAACCCATCATGATAATGCTTGGGAAGATCGCCGAAATCAGGGCAATGCCCCAGCGTCCGCTCGATAGCACCGCCAGTAATCGAAATAGGTTTCTAATTTTCTTCATAACCCGACGCCGCCTTTCCTTTTTTCAGAGATTCTTTGTAGATCTTCTGCATCTCTTGTTCAGACACTTCTTCACCTTTGTTCTTATGATAGAAGTAAAAACAAGCCGCGCGACCTAAACCATAAGAGGTGCCGAAACTCATTGCCGCTGCAGCCACCGCACCTACCGTTTGACCATAAACTGGAATCAGCTTTATCAACTGTCGAGTGCCCAGCTTCATTCCGTATTGCAAAGCAAAGCTGCTTCCCAGAGTGCCTATCAACTCACTAAAGACTCTCTTATTCCATTCGACCCCATATTGATTGGCCAAGCTGTGAAGCATTTTGGCTTGAATCGCAGGTACCGACACCAAACCAACACCCGGAATCAGGTCACTCGCTGCGGCACTTCCTGCAAACCAAAGCACTTCGTTTTCTACTTGATCAAAGTTGGCTTCTTCTTGCGTGGAATGTTCTTTGTCTTGCACCATCATTCCTATCACCGGAAGAATACTGCTCAGCTTTTCTAACAAGATGTCATAGTTGTAAACCGCTTCGCTGTTAGACATAGCGTTGTCATCCGTTTCGAAATCGACCGCTACCGATTCAAACTCTTTACCCCAAGCCTTCTCTACTTGGTTGCTGTTGAACTGAATTTGCCTTGCTCGATCTGGTTCACTGGAAGACAACACCGCCGTATGAAGCAGCAACAAGTGTTTAATCTTCTTCTGTTTCTTAATCTGTTTTAGAGCCGTAAGCACAGCGGATTGTTCAGGTTCGTCGGCTTTCATTACAACGACTAACGCATTACCTGCCTGACCAATCTCTTCCAAATCCTCTTTCGCATCGTAATTCGCTTCGCTGAGTCCTCTGGTATCAAGAAACCTCATCACGGGTTTGTCTTGCGGAATCTCATACGACATCGCCGTCATGGTACAAGGCGCAAAACCATTGCCCACTTCTACAGAAGAGTCGCCCGTGACCGCTTGAATAAACGATGACTTGCCCGCCCCCGTTTTGCCCAACAGCCACAATGTCGGCAGATGCTGACGCTGGTATTCATGGGCCTGAGTAAGATCTGGGTTCTTGCTCGGATTGATGAAGTCTTTTATTTGATCAAACATGTTTAGAGTAACGCTCACTTGATGTTGAGATTCGAGTTGATGACAAAGCAATACTGACTTATATAATCACAAATCATATTAAACTTATGTTTGTTCAGTCGCACAGGTTTACAATGCCT
Organism: Vibrio sp. 10N.222.55.A1; assembly: GCF_041473835.1. Classification (NCBI taxonomy): domain Bacteria; kingdom Pseudomonadati; phylum Pseudomonadota; class Gammaproteobacteria; order Vibrionales; family Vibrionaceae; genus Vibrio; species Vibrio sp. 10N.222.55.A1. The sequence goes on from NZ_JBFRSX010000083.1 coordinate 21,207, forward strand.
AAACGCTTGTTTTTATTTGCGCGCTCATTTTTATAGACGCTTTTTTATACGTACGGGTATCATCGTATTGATTCGGGTACCTAACGAACATCAACAAACACAGAGAGCTCAAAGAGAAGTATGGAACAAATTTATTTAGCTGGCGGCTGCTTGTGGGGTGTACAAGAATTTATTAAGTACGTTCCTGGTGTTATCAGCACAGAAGCAGGCCGTGCTAATGGAAGCGCCCAGCCAACAGAGAACAAAACGACACAAAGCGACGGCACACAAAGCGATTACAATGGCTACGCGGAGTGCGTACAAATTGAATTTGATCCAAACATCACGTCAGTCACGATTTTGATGGAACACTTGTTTGAGATTATCGACCCTTACAGCTTGAATAAACAAGGTGTCGATGTCGGAGAGAAATACCGCACAGGTGTATACAGCACTAATGCAGAACACTTAACCGAAGCTAAGCACTATATTTCTTCAAGAGATGATGCCGACCGTATCGCTGTTGAGGTGTTGCCGTTGACCAATTATGTTGCCAGCGACGACATCCACCAGCATCACTTAAGTCACTTCCCTGAAGATCACCACTTATGTCATATCCCTTGGGATCTACTGCATAAGTATAAATCACAGTAGTCTCGACGTAAGATTGAGATGATCACGACCTAAGATCGATAAAGCCTCAACAGACATTATCTGTTGAGGCTTTTTAGGTGTTAATGGTCAAGACAGTTATCGTGAATTGATTTGATAACTCAAACCATTAAGCATTAGCCATTAGCCATTAAGCAATAACCCATAACCAATAACTTACTTAGTCGTATTCTCAAGCACGTAGTCCGGACCCGCTGTTTCAGCCGTCACGACCGCAAGTTTAGACACGTCTGCGCCTTCACCTTGGTAAGCGTTAATGCCATTTTCTACAACGACTTTTGGTAGCTCAACCGAGTAGCCTTCGATCAGTTCAGAATCCGTTACTTGACCTACGTAAGTTTCGTCTGTGTAGGTTGCGCCAACTAATGGGAAGTCTTGCGTTGCACGGACACTTACAAATTCAGGTGACTGCGAGTTATCAACCACATTGTGTTTAAACGCCACATCAACACCCGCATAAATGCCTTCCACTTCTGCGTTGTTGAACAGGCTTACACGGTGACTTTGGTTGCCGTAAACAATGCCCCACTCAGTATCAACTAGAGAGTTATTCTCGATCGTGATGTTTTTCGGTGTCCACTGCTTATTAAGCTCTTTGCCTTTCACCGATTGATCTAGCTGCTCACCATTCGCTACGTCGATGATGCCCGTGTTAATAACAATGCCGCCACGTAGGTCAGCGTTGCCTTCAATCACACCATCACGACCACGAGTGTTGGCAATGTAGTTATTGCGAATTACATGATCTTCATCGTAGATACGAATGCCGCCCGTTAGGCGCTTTCCATTGCCAAGAATCATGTTGTTCTCAACTGTGTTGCCTTTACCGTGGCGCAGTGAAATAAGAGCTGCACTTTGGAAGATCGTGTTGCCTGAGATCGTGTTGTCGCCCGACTTAATCGAGATAAGCTCACGCTCACCATCCATATCGATCATTAGGTTGTTCACGAACTTAGAACTTGAATCCCACTGTGAAGATTTAGAATCACCAATACGGATCGCTTCCCAGCTGTTGCCGTTGTAACGAATCGCTTCTTTGATGTCGAATTCGTTGAACTGGTTAGGCTTTTGATCCATGAAGATGTTATTTGCGATCAGGTGGTTGTCAGCTGTGTCATCTTTTTGTACACCAATCAAAGTGCCGCGTTTTTGCTTACCTTCGAAACGGTTGTTGATGACTTTGCCGTCTTTACCCCATAGAGATACCCAAAGGTACTTTGGATACTCAGAACGACGCTCGTCTGGCTCGTACGTGTAATCGTGGTTGAAGTAGTAGAATGTTGAGTTTTGAAGCGTATTGCCATTACCCATCATACGAACTGCACCAAAGCGTTCTTTAGGGCCGCCTTCAGTAAATACCAAGCCATCAAGCGTGATGTCATCGCCTTTCAGTTCAAACTGAATCAACCCCGTGATCCACGCAGAACCTGCTTGCTCTGCCTTGATAGTGATGTCATTCGCCGTGATCGTCACTTGACCTAAGTTCGCGTATTTACCGGCAGGGATAACCACTTCGTCGCCATCTTTTAGGTTTTCAAATTGTGCTTTAAGCGCAGCCACTTGCTCTTCCGAAGCAACGGCTAAAGTGTCGCCATCTACCTCTGTTAAGCGGTCACTGCTCAATAGGTAACTACGGTCAATTTCGCTAACAGCAGGCGTAGCTTGTTCAGCGACACTGACTACGGGTGCTGTTTTTTCTTGTGTTGTACAGCCTGTTGCAAAAGCGAGTGTGAACGCGCTAATAATGCTTACCGATAATAGTTTTTTGTTCATCGTACATCTCACATTAAAGTTTGGATTATAAAAATGACGACCACCCGTTCAGGTGGCCGTGATGTTATTTAGGATGCGTATTAAATTAGCCTTCGGCTGGAGTCACTTCGTCTTGTTGCTCGACTTTGTCATCGACTGCTTTAACAAGTAACAGACCAACAGAGAACACAATCAAGCCACACAGAACGAATACCATGCGTCCCCACATTGGGTTTGGCAGTACGAACATAGTCATTACGCCCACACCCGCTACCGCGATAAGTGAACCCAACATACGACGTTGCTTGTTATCCAGTTTCTTCTGTTCATTACTTTCAGCAACTAGTGGCGTCGCTAGGTTGTTGAAGAACTTGTCTACGTCTTTCTCACGGTGCTCAGCAAGAGGCTTGTAGAACAGTGTTGAAAGAACAAAGAAGCCAGCAGTAAATATGATGTGACCGATAAGGCCGATAGCCACTTTCAGGTCAGCCCACTCACGGCCAGTTAGTTCATTTAGACCGAACCAGTTTTGAATCATGTCCGCAGTGATAACGAAACCAACGAAGTAAGAAACCACACCACCTACAACTAGCGTGCCCCAACCTGCCCAATCCGGTGTTTTACGGATGAAGAAGCCACAGAATGCTGGAATTGTCATTGGGAAGCCGATCAATGCGCCCACGTACATCATGGTGTCGAAAAGGCTCAGACCTTTAAGAGAGTTGATGAACAGAGCAACCAAGATGATCGCGATACCGAAGAAGGTAGACGTTAGTTTAGAAACAACCATTAGCTCTTTCTCTGTCGCTTTAGGACGAAGAATCGGCTCGTAGAAGTTCTTAACGAAGATACCTGAGTTACGGTTTAGACCTGAGTCCATTGAAGACATTGTTGCTGCGAACATAGCGGCAATCAGAAGGCCAACCATACCTGCAGGCATGTATTCTTGAACGAAGTAAAGGTAAGCGAAGTCAGCGGCTTTGCTGCCAGCTTCTGGGTAAGCAGCTGCTAAATCAACACCTTGACCAGCCATGAACCAAGAAGGCATGAACCAGATGATTGGACCAAGCGTCATTAGTACACAAGCAAGCAGTGCTGCTTTACGTGCGTTGTTTGAATCTTTTGCAGCAAGGTAACGGTAAGAGTTAAGCATGTTGTTGGTAATGCTGAACTGCTTTAAGAAGATGAACACAGCCCAGATGCTGAAGATGCTCATGTAGTTAAGGTTGTCACCCGTGATGAACGAATCCGTTGGGAAGTCGCTAATGATCTGCGTAACACCGCCACCGTGGTAAATAGCAACGACTGCACATGTCACCGTTACTGCCATGATGATAACCATCTGCATAAAGTCAGATGCGATTACCGCCCAAGAGCCGCCCGTCACTGACATCACCAGTACAACCAGACCCGTTAGGACAATCGTCGTTGTCATATCAAAGCCGAAGATACCCGATGCGATGATTGCTAGACCATTCAACCAAATACCTGCAGAGATAACGCTGTTTGGCATACCAGACCAAGTAAATACTTGCTCATTCACCTTACCAAAACGCATACGAATCGCTTCAATTACCGTCACAACACGCAGTTGACGGAACTTCGGAGCGAAGTAAAGGTAGTTCATTAGGTAACCGAATGCGTTCGCGATGAAGATAATCGCTACGGCAAAGCCATCGGTAAAGGCTTTACCTGCTGCACCAGTAAATGTCCAAGCACTGAACTGGGTCATAAATGCGGTTGCACCTACCATCCACCACAGCATATTACCTCCCCCACGGAAGTAATCACTTGTCGTACTTGTAAACGTTCGAAACATCCACCCTATCGCAATTAAGAATAGGAAGTAGATGCCAACTATCAGGGTATTGAGTTCCATCGTTAGACCTTTTATTTATGTTTTTTTGTTGAGGTCACTATAAATAAATGGCAAGTATATTTGTACTACAATAATCCAAATGCGTGACAGTGATCTTACAGTCTGACACTCAATTAATCATACAAGTGATCGAGTTCAAAGTTGCACCACCTAGGAGCGCAATTCCTCAAGTCAGTGCAGTTATCCGCACTAAATTTCGACCAAAACCCCGAAAAACATGAACAAAGTCTCTAAAAATCGAAGATTCATCGTTAAAAACTATTATTCTTGACGATCAAAGCTTAAAGAAGAGCAGCAAAAATATCGTTAGATATAATTTATAAAAATGAATTAAACCAACATATTTGTATTACAAATAAGATCGATAATTTGCTTTTAAAAGTTCCCTATATTAGGCAGCCAATAATGAAAACTTGAAAACCACTATTAGATACTGACAGGGATACACGGAAGTGAAATGCTTTTAACACACCCGTTACACTTTCCCCGTCCAATAAAAAGGTGTCATTATGAAGAAATACGTTCCAATCTTAATTGCTCTTAGTACGGTATCTTCTATGAGCTATGCAGCAACACCGCGTGAAGATGCTGTTGACTACTTACAGATGCGTAAAGGCGTGGCTTACCAAGTAAACCATTCAAAACCTTTCACTGGTCAATTTGAAGAGAAGTTCGATAACGGCCAAGTCGCGACCCAAGCTCAGTTTGCCGATGGCTTAGAACTTGGGCTAGAAACTAACTGGTATCCGAATGGCCAAGTCGCTTCTAAAGTGAATTACGTAAAAGGTGAACTGCAAGGCAAAGCTGAAACCTGGTATCCAAACGGACAGAAAAAAGCAGAGCTCAACTATAAAGACAATGAGTTGTCTGGTGTTGCCTCTCGCTGGTATCCCAATGGCGAACAAAGCCTAACAGCCGAATTCAGTGACGGGCAAAAAGATGGATTGGTAACGGACTACTACCCTAATGGCAATAAGGCCAGCCAAGCGAAGTTTGATGAAGGTGAAGTCGCGAACGGAAAACTTACTCGCTGGAATACTAACGGTGACAAAGTTGAAGAACTGACCTTTAAAGATCACAAAGTCACCTCTAAACAGGTGTGGATGCCTACAGAAAGCTAAGCCTCAAGAACAGCTCTCACGGAGCTCTTTGATATAACTAAACGCCTGCTGTTAAAGTTTGCAGCTACACGTCTGCAACTAAGAGACAAGAGAAGAGAAGAGAAGGGAAACGAACATTCATGTGATTAAGCGTGAATGTTCGTGGCTTTGATGCTGTAACAGACTCACTTGAGCGTGTTGTCATCAACCTAAAAGCCTATTCTTAAGCCGCGGTTTACACGCTTATTGAGCCGCACACGACTCTCTACTCAAATTTCAAATAAAAAAACGCTCATGTTGCCTGTATCAACATGAGCGCAAGGGTAGATCTTCGACTACCACCTCCTACCTTTCTAGATGAAAGCAGAAGTTATAATTAGAATAGTTGGGAGCAATAATCAAAATGCTTTCGCAAGCACTTCAACGATTTCTTCTTTGTCGCTGATGAGAACAACGGGTAACGATTCGAACCCAGTTCATTCCTATCAAGTTCATACTTATATAGCAGGCTATGTCACTACCTTGCCTACTACATTTCAAACCTTCTCTGATTGAGCTTTAAATCACCTCAAGTAAATGTCTCATGTTCTTAAAGCGGTGGATTTAATCCATTTAGCTTCAAGACCACTCTTACTTATTCGGCTTCACACCGTCTGTTCATGCAATCAACACAGCAAAGTTATGTATTGCTACAGAAAGTTAGTAAATAATAATGTATTACAAATAAAAATGATATCTAAAGGTTCAATTTTTTGCTGTAGCGCACATTTATTGATGAACAAAACTCTTCAAAACCATTATCAACATCCAAACAAATCACTAAAAAACATCAACTTAACGAAACAACTCGATTTTGTAACCCTTTGTAAATAGTGGTTTTGTCCTAACAACACGATCAAGTTCACAGATCATCACGCCTCGGATCGCTACCATATTTGTATTATTTAAATGCAAAATAAATTTGAAATAACCAAGAAATAATTTCAAAAACAAAATGCATTTAAGACAAGAACTACTCTATTTGGCTTGTAATTATGGCCAATACTCAACCTATAAATATGGAATTAATACCATGAATAAAACTAAAATCGTGATTGCTGTGGCATCTGTACTCGCTGCTGGCTCTGTATCTGCTGCGTCTTTCGATATGAGACACGAATACAAGAGTCATACAGATCAACACGCTACTCGTGTAAAACTTGGCGATAGCATTGGCAACTTCCTTGTAGATATCGAAGCGAAATTCAAGGGAGAAGACGGTAAATTCATGGAAGATTTGAAGAACAATGGTTGGGAGCTTGGTCTAAACTACCGTCATGTACTAAACGATAACTGGACAATGACTTACGGTATGCCAATTGAAGGTCGTGAATCTGGCGTTACATACAAGCCTCAAGTTCGTGCAACATACAAAGTGGATAGCGTTGATGGTCTAAGCCTAAGTGCTCGTTACCGTTACGATATGAGACAGAACACTAGCAGCTCAGAGTATCAATTCGATGACAATGGTGATGTTATTGTTGATAGTGACGGTGTTCCAATCACGGTTGATAAAAATGTTTCTAATCAACGTCGTCACCGTCTAACGGCAAACGTTAACTACTCAATGGAAAACTGGCGCTTTGGTCTAGAAGGTAACTACTACAAAGCGGATGGCTATGACATCTACGACAACGACGATACCAACTACGAGTTGAACGCAAGCATTCGCCATATTATGGGTCAATGGGCACCATATGTAGAGTTTGGTGATGTGAGCACTTCATCAACTAAAGCGACTCGTGAACTGCGTAGCCGTGTTGGTCTAACTTACAGCTTCTAATCGATAGCTACATAAATAATCTAAGATAATTACTGTCCTAATTTTCTAAGACCTAAACAAAAGCCAGCTTAATCGCTGGCTTTTTTTCCTTTAAAATCAGTAAAATAAGAGCCGCGCACTTGCAGCTCTTTTTCCTAGTGACTAATCCGATAGAGAAAGGCAACGGTCACATTATCGTTAGGCACAACTCGCTTCTGCTGAGCCAAAAACAATTCCGCTGTCGAAACGGCATCGGCTAATGCATTGTGGCTGTTGTACTCAGGAAGCCCGTACCTTTCGCGAGTCCCTGCCAAGGTTAAATCGACTTCTTCATGATTGCTGATCGCTTTCTCCATGCTTTTCTCAATACACAAGGTATCAAGCCAAAGCAGAGGAATCGCTCTTAAACCGTAGCAGCGAAGAAGGTATTGGCTAATGAACTTCTCTTCGACTACACACGCGTGCGCGACGATAATCTTGCCTTTCGCTGCTTCGAAGAAAGCGAGCATCGCATCATGAATAGATGCGCCCTCTTCCAGCATCTGTGGTGTGATGTGGTTAATCACCGCAGTTTCAGCGTTAATCTGAGAATCATTGTTCAGGTAGATATGCTTGGCAGAAGCCAAATCGATTCGTCCTTTCACCACATCGACCCATCCCATAGACAAGATAAGATCTTGTTCGCTGTCTAAGCCTGTGGTTTCGAGATCCAACACGATATAGTCGCTGTCTTTGGCCAAATCCGTCATTTCAGGACAAGGCTGTTCTACCAGATCATGTAACGCTTCTGGCAGCTTAACCGTACCCAAATATTGCTTACGCTTGCGTTTAATTCGTTCAAGCGGGTGAAAATAGTTTAGCATTCGTTTTAAACATTTATTAGTTGAACATAGCTTCATTAACGTGCTCCGAAACGAATTTTCGCCGCTTCTTGAAGGTCAGCAATGATCCTAAAGGCATCTTTCAAGTGTTTACGCTCAAAGCTACCAAAGCTATCTGGGTTGATGTTGTTGTCAGGCACATCCCCGTTCTTCAGCGCTTCAAGTTGATGGCCAAAACGGAAAGAGAGAATGAACTGGTAAGCACCCAGAATGTTCTTGAATGCATCGTCGCTCAGCATGCCTTTTTCATTGGCAGCAGCGAAACGTTCGTCAGTCGCCGACAAATCGCACTCCACAGCAAGGCCATAAATACGCGCTAAGTCGATAATCAAGTTGATCGCGTACTTCTTCACGTTCAACGTTTTCTTATTCTCACCTGACTTCTCTAGCACTAAGCTATTGAAGATGCCAAGTGGCGGGTTGGTATTGACCGCGTCTTTCACTAGCGTGCTTAAAAACTCACGGTTACCGCGAATATTGCTATGCAGCTCATCGCGCAGAATACCTTCGAACTCACTGTTGCCGTAGATAGTACGAATTTCTAGGAACACACTGATATTAAGCAAGCGTTCGTACTCTGGGTTAGCCACCCACTTCTTGTAGTAGTGCTTCCATACACTGAGTGGCTGACACCATTTTGGCGTCGCAGCCATGAATTTACCTGGACATAATGGGTAGTGACAGCTTGCTAAGCCGTTGGTCACCATCATCGCTAAGTGTTTGAAGTAAATACGGTCACTGTCGGTTGCATCGTCAGCAAGAACAATCGCGCTGTCTTGGTCCGACAACATGTGCACTTCATTACGTGCGTGCGATCCGGCTACGATCCAAGAGAAATCACACGGTGGTGGGCCTAACTTATCAATCGCTATTTGAATCAATCGACGGGTGTAGGCGTCCATAATCATGGTCATTACCTTGCCGACGGTTTCAGGCGCCACTTTACCTTCCACCAGCGCTTCAAAAATAGCTTGTCGCTCTGAGGTGAACGAAGACATGGTTTTCACGCTGCCCGCGTATTTGATTTTCTCGATCAAGAATATCGCTTGAACACGGTGGTTTTGAACCAAATGAGACGTAGTAAGAAGACCAACGACCTTATTCTCTTTCACAACGGGCAAGTTACGGATATTAAATTGCATCATGATAGAGGCCGCATGCAGCACCAGATCATCCGGTTTTACAGTAAGTGGAGAGTGCGTCATTACCTCTGAGATCAGGCTATCAGTACTCACGCCGTGGGCAATCACTCGCTTAGTCATGTCTCGGTCGGTGATCAAACCAACAATGGTTTCACCTTCATAGATCACGGCACACGGTGAGCGTTGATGAAGCATTTCAACCGCAACCGACTGGATGGTTTGCTCAGACTTAACAATTGCCACCTGCCCGCTTGCCACTTCCTCAACTTTACGAATGAACAGGCCTTTCTCTTTATTCGACCAGACCACATCCAGTGCCGACTTCAAGCGAACCTGCGCCTGTGAAGCAAAGTGTTCTGCGCAACTTGGAAAGGCTTTGAAAAGCGTTTGAAGTGCCGAGTGTGGAATCACATAAAGTAAGGTGTTTTCGATTGCGACAGCTCTATAGCCTTTTTCGTCGTTGACTTCAGAATCTAAGAACGTAAAGCCAAACAAATCTTCACTGCCTAGACGGGCACGAAGCACACCATCCGATTTTCGTTGCTCCATAGAGCCCGTTCGAATGATATAGAGCGATTTTTCCTTCCCAGACTCACACAAATCGACCACATCTCCCTTGCCGAGATAAGTAATTTGCACGTTAGAGGCAAGTTCGCGAAGTGCTTGTTTAGGGATCTTATCGAATGGGTCGATTTGACCTATGAATTGAAGAATATTTGGCAGTAGAGACTGGGGCATAATCACACTCACAATAATTTAATTAGTATTATTATATAACTTAAAATACTGGTTACTAGTGCTTTTAACGAAACAGCAAATAATAGATTAAATATTGGACACCAGTCAGGTTTTCATCAAATTTGGATGCAAAAAAAGCACGTATGGAACGTGCTTTTTAGAGGTCACTGCTGAAGTTAGCTTTTGTACAACCGTAATTTTAACTTTGACTACCCTAGTTTTGCGAGAATGACCTCTCGTCGATAATGCAAAACGATCAAAGCTAAAATAACAGTGAAAACAATTAACTAACGGCTGGTAATCTGTGATTTGTTTCTAACAGGTGACTTGCTGACGCGTGGCGTGCTTTGTCACTATTACCTGCCATGATTGCTTCATAAATCTGGCGGTGTTCGTTAATACAAGTACTTCCCTCTTCAGAAGAGTGAGAAATAAAGTTAACAAACATGGTCGTCAAGATGTTACCAAATGGAAGGTAGAAGTCGTTACCTGTTGCATTGAAGATCAGGCTATGGAATTTCATATCAATATCTAGCCAACGCTCTTGATCAAGCGTTTCTTCGCTAGAGATTTCTACCATTTGTTGGAAAATACTAGACAGCTCAATACGTTGTTCTGCACTCGCGAACTGAGCAGCTAAAGCACACGCTTCTGGCTCAATTGCGCGGCGTAAACCCAAAAACTGATGACAGAATTGGTCTGTATCGGCCAAACCGTCCATCCATTCGATCAATTGTGGATCTAAGAAGTTCCAGAACGCGCGGTTAACAACGCGAGTACCAATCTTAGGACGAGATTCTAATAGACCTTTTGAAGTCAGAAGCTTAACCGCTTCTCTTAATGCTGTTCTACTGATACCAAATTGCTCACACAGAGCCATTTCACCAGGGATAATAGAACCTTGAGGCAAATTGCCCGACAAAATACCACGGGCGATTTCACGTGCAACTTGCACATGAAGGCTTCGCTTAGAGCCTGAAATAGAATTGAAAGAGCCAGCCATGTGTCTACTTACCGATTAGATATGTATTATTTTTCTCGGACTATAGCACTGATTTATATCTTCACCAACACAGCATCAGAATAACGTGAGGTCACTACCAGTAAAAGTTGGAGCAATATTTCACAAACCTGCTCATCTTTAGGTTTATAAAACCAATTCAACCTATTAATTCATACAAATAGTTCTCATTTACTATTTCAATGTATGCGTGAACTCACAAAACCACCCTTACTCTCACTATTTATGTCGGTAATAACCCGTTTTTAGATAAACACCCTTGAATATAGCAAGTGTTATTGTATGATTTATTGGTGTGAATAATCTACAATATAGGCGGCTCTGATGTTTAACGATTTAAAAGGCAAACGCATTCTAATTACTGGCTCTACTGCTGGTATGGGTTTAGCTACCGCACGTGTCTTTGCAAAATACGGCGCAAAAATCGGCATCAATAGTCGTGCTTTCAGCCCAAAAGTCGATGACGTTCTATCTGAACTTACCGCACTGGGTGGCGATGTTGCCTTTTTTCCTGCAAACCTAATGGACACATTAGAGTGCGAAAGGTTAGTCAAAGAGTTCACTGATCATTTTGGTGGCATGGACGTGTTGATTAACAACGCCGGTGGCCTTGGTGGTCGCGCCAATCTAGAAAATATCGATGATGAGTTTTATGAGCGCGTAATGAACCTTAATGTTCGCTCTGCGCTGATGACAACCAAGTTCTCTATCCCGCACTTACGCGCCTCTGCTGCTGAGTCCGGGCAAACATCTTGTGTGATTAGCACAGGATCTATCGCCGCTCGCGAAGGCGGTGGTGTTGGTGCAGGCATCTATGCCGCGTCTAAGGCTTGGTTACACGACATTCACCGCAATTGGGTGAAAGAGTTCGCGCAAGACAATATCCGTTTCAACATTGTTTCACCGGGCACTATCGACACCGCATTTCACGATGGCAAGAGCGACGATTTGAAAGCGACCATTGCTAACAACATTCCAATGGGACGCTTTGGCCATATTGATGAAGTTGCCCCTTCATTCGCTTTCTTTGCATCGCACGCTTGCAGCGGTTACATCACAGGTCAAATCCTAGATGTTAACGGCGGACAAATAACGCCCTAGTTAGCTGGTTTATATAAGCTCACTCAGCGATTTAAGTTCGCCACACTATATAAGGTTAACAGACCCGAGTAGATGAGGGAAAACCTCACACTAAATTCGACGTATACACTGACACTAAACACCAGATTCGTCTGGCTTTTAGTGTTTTCAAAGTTTCAATTTCAGGTGGTTTAAATGTCAATATTTACATTGGTGGAAGATTCAAGCCGCCGAATTCATGTTCAAGTGGCGAGACAAATTGCTCGCAAGATCTTGTCAGGCGAGTTAGAAGAAAATCAAAAGTTACCCAGCGAAATGGAGCTGTGCGAAATCTTTGGAGTGAGCAGAACTGCCCTTCGAGAATCAACTAAGCTACTTTCGGCAAAAGGTTTAATCGAGTCGAAGCCAAAAGTGGGCACTCGTATCAAACCGAGAACACAGTGGCACTTCTTGGACCCGCAATTGCTGTACTGGATCCAAGATTTAGAAGATACTAAACCCTTCTTGTCTCAATTTTTAGGCTTAAGAAAAGCGATTGACCCGGAAGCGTGTGCGCTCGCTGCAACCAATGCAACTGTAGAGCAACGCAAAGAGCTTTCGATTCTTTTCCAGAAAATGACCATCGCAGCAAATAGCTTCGATTATGAAGAGTGGACGACCAACGATCACCTGTTTCACCAAACGATTTTCTTATCGACAGGTAATCAATTTTACATTCCATTCGCGAACATTCTGTCGACTATCTTCAAGCAGTTTATCGACCACTCCGCTGAAGGCGGTCGCTTCTGTTTAGAAGAACACAAAGCGATTTACGACGCAATAATGTCTGGCGATGCCAAGCAAGCTCGAATTGCTTCTCAAGTCCTGCTAGACGATGAGAACCAAAAGCTCTCTAGGGTTGAATTAGCCATCGCATAACCGAGATTAACCAAACTGACTTGTTTTTCAAAGACACAAGTCAGTCTTGTTTTAGCACCCATTTTTTAACCATCAACTACCGTAGTGTTTTCTTCTTTAAACGCTCTACTCCGCCACCTCAGAGAAAGCTTACGGTTATACACATAAGGTGTTGTTTGTGTCTTCACAATCGTACGTAAGGAAAAATTTCTCTCTCGCCTGGCCCCTCGCCTTAAACGGTATCTTGATGCAGTCGATGTTGATGATCGACACACTGCTTGTCTCTCCTCTTGGTGAAATCCCTTTAGCTGCAATGGGGATTGCGACGACTATCGTTGCCTTTGTACTGGGAATTCAAATGGCGCTGGCAAACGGTACTCAGTTAGTATTAAGCCGCGCAGTGGGCTCTGGCATCGCCGCATCATTATCTAAAGCATTTTGGGCAGGGTTATTTATCAACCTTGGCGTAGCAACACTATTTTGGCTTCTACTTACTTTTTTCGAACAACCCTTGATTCAAGCTTTAACAGATGACGCTTCCCTTCACTTAGAAATCAGCCGCTATCTAGACATCTCGAAATACATCGTTATTTTTACCGCGTTAACGCAGGTGATCATTGCTTTATTTAATGCGCTAGGCAGAACTAAAGTCCCATTCAAAGGTTACTTAATTGAACTGCCTATCAATGCTGTACTCTCATATGTGCTGATTCATGGTTTTTCTAATTTTGAAGGGATTGGAGTACAAGGCGCTGCATTAGGCAGCATTATTGCAATAACGATCCGCTTGCTGTATTTGGTTTTGTGCGTGCATTTAAGCTCAGCGATTTCACTCAAATTAGACGCTCAGCGCTCTGAATTCTTTACCAACGTTCGCCGTCACTTTATCGAAATATTCCCTGTAGCAGCGAACGTGACCATGCTTTTGATTGGCGCAACGATATATCAATTGTTGTATTCGCAACTTAACATCAACGCTTACGTAGCGATTACTTTGGTGATGCCTTGGATCAGGGCTGTCTCTCAATTTATTACCGCTTGGGCTCACTCTTCCGCGATTACTATCAGCCAAGCGATTGGCTCCAAAAAGATGGATGACCTAGTCAAAAACGTCGATACCAGTATCGATATTGCAGTCGTCATTTCTTTCGTTTGTGCACTCTTATTCGCAGGATTAAGTCTGGTCATTGGTGACATTTACCCGAACTTGGATGAATCTACCTATCAAGCATTGGCCGTTATCGCCCCACTCTACATATTCTTGCCAATTGTTCGTGGCTACAACACGGTTCATGGGAATGTACTAAGAGCACTAGGAAAAACGACCGCAGTCTTCAAAATCAACTTTACTGGTCAATGGGTAATTTCAATTCCATTGTGTGCATTGATCATCTTTGGTTTAGATGGCTCTATCTTTTGGGCCTTTGCTATCCAACCATTCGAAGAAGTCGTTAAAGCTTTCCCATTCCGTCACTTAGCTCGAAAGTCTCTAAAGGAGTTTGATGCCGACAAAGCTAAAGAGTTGATGTATGACTAAGTCCGGTATCGAGTCGCCGTCCTAAAATCTTTCTACGCTTTCTGATTACAACCTTGTCTTTTGACAAGGTTGTATTGTTTCAGCTGTACCGTTCATTGGTAAGCTTCATTGTACTCTCGCTGATACCCGGCTCATCTTAAATCTCATAGAAAACAAAAAGACCACTCAACATTCGGTTCAGTGGTCTTCGAAAACATTCCTTAAGGCCTGTTTCTAACTAGCCTTATGTACTATTTGCCGTTCAACTTTAGAGCAGAGAAAGTAACACTGTTGTAGTCGCCATTCTTTTTATCGACCGCAAAATCGCCAGTGCCAGCACAACCTGGGCCCCAAACAGGGTGAGTGTCATTTACGCTACACTGGCCATATGCGCCAGCTTTGTAGTAAAAATCATCTTCAGCATAGCCCGTTGGTGAGTCAAGTTCATCGACACCTTTACTCAGGTCGATTTCATACTTAACCGTATCGTGACGCTCTGTTTCAAACGTTAGATACATCATGGTACCTTTTACTTCCACTTTGTAACTAAACTCTTCGCCTAGTGCAATGCCCGCTTTACCCGGCTCAGCTGGATTTTCCCATGTGTTACCCCAAACAGGGTAAGCAATATCAGCACGGTTAGGATCTTTCTTCTCTAGGTTACGTTCATAGTTCCAAAATACTGAACCCATATCTTGATCAGGAAACTTCTTATAAAAGATCTTCAGTGGTTCATTACCATGTCCATACCCTGTTCCCGCTTTAATCAGTTCATTGTGTTTCTTAGCGTGTATTTGGCCAACAACGACTGAATGAGCTGGATATCTCTCTGGGAATTTAGCGTTCACAGAGACATGATTGACTTTTAATGTCGCTTCCAGCGTTCCACCAACCGCACTGTACTCTGAGGCAGATGGGTGGCTAGACAGTGCCCATTGGTTTCCTTTATCAGCAGTATCAATCGAAAAGTTTGCACCACGTGGCATCTGACGCAGTTCAGAACGTGCATTCTTCGAGTTCTTAGTCGTAATCGCTTGGTTCTGCACTTCAAATACAAGATTGCCATCTTTATCCAGATGGAAGAAGTCGCTATGTGAGTAGCTCATCATTGCCACCCCTTCTATTTCATCAACACGACCATCTTCATTGATATCTGAAGGTATGGTTATTTTCCAATTGTGCATATCGAATTTATCGGCAGGTACGGGGTAAGAAACACCGTTATTTGCGAAAGTAACCATTGGTACAGTCGCTAATAGCGCCACTGCTAATATGTTTTTCTTAAACATGACTCATCCTTTATTGTTAACAGATACCGAGTACACACTCAGTACAGAAACCACTTTTGAACACGAATTAGTACTAAATATTTTCTTCAATTTAAATAGTCCAACCACAAAAATTAGGGTTAACAGCTTGTTAAACACACTCAAATACAGCTCTTATCTTTTCGAACAAGATCTCTTGGATAAAGCAGCCACTCGTAACAACCAAGGTTGCCATCACCACCAAACCCCAAAGATAAATCGAATATTTGTCTTATTTTAACATTTTTAATTTCGTATATTCTCAAGCATTATAAATATGAGAAGCGAGTCATGCTCAACCTAATAAATAGGCGCAAAACTGGGACATTCATTACATTTAACTATATATTCACTCCATTATTCAGAACTTCTTGATAGATATCACAGAAATACTAAGCGGTAATAAATACCATATTTGTCATACATTAATTTAATACCATTTATAGTGTTAAATTGTGAGCCATGGGTATATTGGATGTATCCAAAATAAAAAATAATAGTGAGACAAAGGTATGAACTCTGTTACAAAAATTGCTGCAATTGTTGCTACAACTCTTCTTGCAGGCACAGCGACTGGCGCAACTCTTGATTACCGTGCAGAACATAAGCATGAAGACGATAAATACGCGCATCGTATTAAAATTGGCGGAAGTACGAAAATAGCAGACGAGACAAAGCTATATTTTAGCGTTGAACAAAAGTTCGCTCCAAATGCAGAAGGCGATATATATAACCAATTGGAACGCGGAGATTCTGAGTTTGATTGGGGTGTTCGTTATGCGTTAGATGAAAAGTGGTATTTGCAGCCAGGTATGCCTATTACGTTCGGCGATGAAAAAACAACATTTAAACCACAGTTTCGTGTTGGGTATAAAGCTGACTTCGGTCTAACAACGGCTCTTCGTTACCGTCATGAATTCCAAAACTACACAGACAGTTCAAGCAGTTCTCTCACAAAAGTTAACGGCGACAAAATAGCATTAGCTGGTGAGACTGTTCAGCAAGGTAAATTTACATTGACTGGCGCTTATAAATTCCAAGACGAAGATTTAAAAAACCTTCAATTAAGTTATGAGGCGAACTACGTCAAAAGCTACGAAGATCAAGTCAAAGCGAATGGTGAAGATTGGGAATGGGATTTAGGTGTAAAAATCGGCTATAAATTCGATAACCTAAGACCTTATGTTGAATTTTGGACATCAGATTACGGCTCAGCGGAAGAGAATGAACGTCAGTTAAAAACACGCGTTGGTGTTACATACTCATTTTAAACATGGTGACTATCCATTCTTTAAAAAGGCTTATAAATTTCTAAGCCTTTTTTATGGTTCATCGCGGCTTTCCGGGGAAAGCCGCTTTTATCTTCAGTAAGCATTTGTTCTATATATCTTTTTAGGCACTCCGTTATACGAGCTTAAAGCTCCAACCAAGATAGAGATTCTGTTTTTATGCCGCAGTCACGACACTTAATTCTTCGTGTTTGAACGGAAAGTTCAACAGGAACACCGAGCAACATGGCCTCTTTTACATGACGCCATTGATACTCATGAATAGCCTCGGCTTCAAGACCACAAAGGCACTTAGCCTCAGAGTTAGGTTTAAGAGTCAGGGTAATAAGTGATGCTGTCTGATGAGACTTTATTATTTGAAAACCTTCCCAGAATGAAGGTAGGAAAGTATGATTCGGCATGAAAACGGTCGTTTGTGTATGGTTTTTGTTTGGCGACTAAACCATATCACTTACTGCCGTTTTTTTTAGTTCCCGCTAATCCGCGTTGAACCTTTTTTATTGACGAAGTATCCTAAAACCCAAAACTTGTAGAGCGAAGCCTTAGGATTAAATAAAAGTAGTCCTATCGGTAATGAAAAAATGGCAGCTAATAATAGCTGCCATTTTAGTTGTAAATTCAACTTATTCATTATTCCTGATACTGATCGTGCGATACGTCTAGCTGGTAGAAAGTCGCTTGAGAGTAATCGTCTAGGTCGCCGCTGATATTTTGGTTGTAAACACCCGCTTTGAAATACATGTACTTGCCGCCAACGTCATAGCCGCTGTTGCTCATATCAACCACTTGTACAACATCGTCTTTGCCTTCACGCATTAGCGTTACCGTCATCGTGTTGCCTTTAACATCAATGCGGTAGCTGAACACTTCACCAAGCGCGATACCATCTTCGCCCACTTCAGCCGTCATATCGCCCACTAGAGGGTAGAAATCCTCTTTTGTTGCGTCTTGGCTTTCGTGTGCAAAGTAAACTGCGCCCGTTGGTTGGTTTGGCAATTTACGGTAGTACAAACGAATCGGCTCATCGTTTTGATCGTGAATCTGACCAATGATAAAGCGACCTACTTCATTCGCATTACCCGTTGTTGTCGCGTGGTCAATTTTCAATGTCGCTTCTAGAACGCCATCGATACCTGCCGCAGCTTCTAAATCAGATTCAGGTGCACTTGAGAATACCCAGTTGTTCTTGTTAACACCTTTCGTACTGATAGACTGGTCACCACGACGCATCATCTCACGAAGCTCAGTACGTGCGTACTTAGTGTTTTTAGAGGTACGTACACCTTTCACATAAGCCTTGAATACTAGGCCGCCATCGTCCGCTGTGTAGAAGATTTCTGGGTGCTGGTAACCGTTTGCAAGGTTCCACTCAGACACATCATCAGGCTTGCCGTTTTTGTCATGATCGAATGGCTGAGACAGGTACCAATGAGTCATGTCGAAGTTTTCGCTCGGTGCATTACCTGCAACTGGTGTTGCTGGTAGGCCTGTCGGAACAGGTAGTGCGCTGCGAGTATCACATTCAACTGACGTCTCACAAGGGTAAACCGCTGCTACGCCGAAGTTACCAGAGCGTAGATCTTTACGCGCTGCTTTACGTGCTTTTTCTGCCGCTTTCATTTCAGCGATAATAACTGCTTCTGCTGCTACCACGTCTGAAGTGATGATATGGCTAGCAGGACATGCGTTAATGCTACAGTTAACTGCGGCTAATCCTGTCACACTGTTCCAACCGTTTTTGGTGTTGCCGTGACCAACATATCTTACGTAACGTGCTTTTACCGCAGGCTCAAATTGGAAACGCTCAAGACCGATAGCTTTACCAGAACTCAGTTGGTTCTCAAGTACCGTCGTCCAGGTTTCACCATCGACACTCACTTGGATATCAAACTTAGATTGGCGCTCATTACCTTTACTGAAAGATGCTTGAACAGCGTCAAATTCTTGAACTGAACCATAATCTAGCATTGCCCACTCACCGTCACCCGCTGAAGACCAACGTGTGGTTAGATCTTGGTCAATAAGACGATCTGGGCCGTTACCATCATGGCTACTAGCGGCAACTGAAACTGGCGTTAGAAGCGCTTCACCCGTTTCTTTGTTATTTGGAAAATCAGCAGTCGTCGTGCTCGTGCTCGCACAACCAACCGCAAGTAGAATAGAAGAAGCGAGTAAGGTTTTTAGAGTAATTTGTTTCATATTTAATCCATTATTATAATACAAAGACAGCGTTCGTAAGTGAAAGCTAAATCAGCAAACACGAGCTATAAGGCGGTTCCCCTCTCAGTATTTGCGATAACATGAAAATATTACGTAATCTTATAATACAAATAAAATATTTCATTGAATAAATGAGACTGGGAACACTTTCCGATTTTTCTATGCTTTAACTGGATCACACTTCCTATTGATAAAAGACAATATATAGAAATTTAGAATACAAAATAAGCTCGTCATCTACGGCTCTCCTCCACTGAATGTGCGAGCTATAAACTCAATAAGACGAGTTCCCAGCAATCAGAAAACGCCGATTTATCTCTCCCTAAAAACCGAAAAGACCACATTAATGTGATCTTTTAATTTAATGTAGGAACGGCTTAAATCTCGACTCAATCAATAGTGTGCCGCTCTAAGAGAACTAAAGCTGACATCGAACACCTCACCAGCATAGCCGCTATCAGGTTTAAATTGAGGGTAAATGCCCGCTTTGAAATAGAAAGCAATATCTGTCGATGTCCAATCGGAGGTTAACAACACAGTGTCGCCATCTTTGTCTGTATAATCTTGTCCCCAAGGGATTAAATGAGAAACGGTGTTGGTTCCATCTAAATCATGAGTCGCCAAGTAGATACCTTCTGGATTGGCTCGAATCGTATATCGCCACTCTTCACTTGCCGAATAAGTCCCTAACTCGACACTGAACGGGTCACAATGATCACAGTCTTGGTTGTTGCGCTCAAAATCAGAGTTCAGTATCACTCTTACTGGCTTACTCTCGCCTTCCCATAACAGTTTCACCAATGCTTGATTGATCTTCCAACCATGAATTTGTCCAAGTACCACTTTTGGATCTTGATTGTTGATGTTCGGGTAATCTTCAATTCGCAAGCTTGCGGTTAACTCGTGACTGGTAGCGTTCGTTCTAGTGTCGTCCAAATACCAACTTGTATCTTCATCGCTAGTGCTACAATCCGGTTGAACACTGCTTTGATACAACTCCCTGAGCTCAGAGCGAATATAGCTAGAGTTTTGGGTAGAGGTGCCGTATCCCATATCCGCTCTAAAGTGCATTCTTCCTTCATCAGTATTGAAGTAAGAAAGATCAATATCACTGTCGTACACATCGCTGTCATTTGAAAGAAGATCTTTACTCGATTCACAACGTTCTGGTTCTAACTCAGCAGCACTGTCACCACCGCTTCCATACCAATCATTCTTACTCGGTGGAATAGTCAGCTTCCAATCATTAATGTCCCAATCGTTTGATCCATCGATTTGAGTCGTGGTGTATCTCAACGCCTGATAGTAAGCAATCGCTTCACCATTCTCAAATTGGTTATAGATACCCGCTTTGAAGTAGCTCAATAAATGCTGCCAGTAAGCGATGTCTTGATTCACTTTTACTTCATCATTCACTTTGAGCGACAGTGTGTTCTCATAAACAGAAAGATCAAATTTGGTAAAACTGTCCAATTCCGCCTCACCTAAATCGTAGCGATTGTATGACGTGGCATAACAATCCGAAGAGTCAGCCGCACTGCTACAATCAATCGCATTGCTCTTCATGACCGCCCAATAATGACCGGTAAGGCCGTCCCTCTCCTGCTCCCAAACCACACGCAATAATGGATGAGGAATGTAACCGGTGCCACTCTCATCAGTCCCCTTATTGTGTATCTGCAGCAACGTCACTTCATCATGGTCGGCAGGTGAACTCGCCATTGCATGCTCGATATCAGGTAAGCTTATTTCCGCATACAAGCTTCGTCTTACGCCCGTTTCATTGATATCGAAGTTTTCTCCCTCACGAACCTCAGAACGCATCTTATAGTTCGCCATTTTAAAAATTAGGTTTTCCGTCTCTTCATCTGCGTAAAAGTAATTACTGATGTAACCATCGAAATCGCCATCTTTCACTTCAGAGGTTTTGTTGCCCTCTGTGCCGTTAGGATCCGATACCTGAAGGTCAGAACTGGAGAGGATGTTTTGATACTTAGCAATATCATAAGGCGCAACAACGCCATAAGACGTTCCTGGACTGGTGTTATCAGAAGGGTCATCGCTATCACTTGAGCTATTTGAACTGCTTCAACCGCAGCCATAGGTGAGTGAAGCGAGAGCGACGATGAGGGTTGGCTTATTCACATTTATCTCACTTATCCATAAGAGTAGAGTGATAAGATATATTTGTACTATTTTATGTCAATTATCTATTTATCATAATGTGAGATGCGACAAATGAGGTGATATGAGGTGGCGCTACCGAGGATTTAGAGACAAAAACAACGCAGAAAGGCCACTCTAAACTCGACAGGTTTGGAGTGGCTCTCAGGCTAAAAGCCACAATTAAAACATTGATTTTTAGTGTTTATTAATAGAAACGTTAGACTTTAAAGCTACTCATTAGCTCGCTAACGCTGCCATTCAGTGTTTTGATTTCAGCCGACTCTGTCAGTTGATCTTGGCTTAGCTTATTGAGTTCCTCAACGAAGCTTTCAATCTTATGCATGTTCTTAGCGATACTATGAATCAAGGCATTTTGCTCGACAGAAGAAGCAGAGATATCGTTGTTGAAACGACTCACGGTTTTCATCTGTTCCGTCAGCTTCGCTAGCATGTTTACCGCTTGCACAACTTGAGCACGAGTCATCTCACAATTGCTCTTCGTTAACTCGATCGATTTAACCAAGCCATCCGATTTAGATTGCAACCCAGATAACGCCTCTTCGATTTCAGAGGTGCTGATTTGAGTTCGGTTTGCTAGCGCACGGACTTCGTCAGCCACGACAGCAAAACCTCGACCATGCTCGCCTGCTCTCGCCGCCTCAATGGATGCATTCAGCGCAAGCAAGTTGGTTTGCTCAGCAATACCACCAATCACAGACACTATCGACTGGATGCTCTGTGTTTCATTGGCCATAGAACGAATATCATCCGACGTCGTACAAACTTGCTTCTCAAGATCACTGATGTACGTTTCGGTCACAGTGTTAATTTGCTTAGTCTCGTCACTGGACACGGCCGCATCTTGCGCTGCTTCTGCCGCAAACTGTGAGTTCTTCTCGACTTCACTTGAAGCCTCGGACAATCCATTAATCGCAGAGACCACCTGAACCGTTTCATCGGTATGAACTTTCAGTACATCGCTGGTTTCCTTGCAGCCTTCTCGAATACTTAATACCTTGGTATCAAGATCTGAGTTCTTGAATTTCACGTCTTTAACCATCTCTTGCAAGCCAATGATGAACAAGTTGATGTCTTTGGCGATGTGTCCTAGGTCGTCATTACTTTTCTCTGCGAGCCTTTGGGTCAGGTCGCCATTACCTTGAGAAAGGTCGTGAACAATCTTACGCAATGACACGATTGGGCGGTAGAAACGATTCAGGAGTAAAGTCATCAATATGACCGACCCCAACACACAGGCAATAATCAGCATTCGAGCATCCGACATCACACCATTCAGCTGATCGAGCGCAAGTTCAGGATCAATACTAGAAATCATGTACCACTCTTTCTGGCTGCCAATATCGACCTTCTTAGCCATCAAGATTCGCTGATTACCATCAATCATACCTTCAATGAATTGGTCAGGTAGTTCAATAGCTTCATTGAGTTTCATTAAGGCGTCAGCAGAAGATATATTGCTCTGTGGAAGCACGTTTTCTATTGTGGATGCAATTACCATCCCTCTCTCATCCACGATGATACCTTTGGCTTCGTAGATGCTATCTAGCTGTTTGAGCTGAGTTTCCAAATCATCAAATCGAATGTCTGCCATGATGACGCGATCTTGATAGGTGTAAGTCACACCAATCATAGGTACTTGAGTACTCTTGGTGAAAAACAGATCACTAAAAGATAAACCTGATTTCAATTTCGCTTGTTGATACCAAGGACGAGTCGTTGGGTTGTATTTTTCTTTGATTCCAACACCGTTTGGGAAAGACTCTGAAGGACGAGAAGTGTAAGAACGACCATCATCAAAACCCACTACAATCTTGTCAATACCACCGAGCTTAGCGGCAAAATGCATCAGCGCTTCGTTTGGTACTTGGTATGGGGATTTCATGAACTCTTGTGCAACGGAATTGACCGTATCGATGGTGCGCTGGACGGTGCTTTCAATCTGATTAATTTCTATCGTTAACGAGTGATCAATCTCGTTATAAATCGTTTGGTTTACTTGATCAGTCGCCAAGTTAAGCGTGAACCAGTTCGTAAATGCCAAGGCACTGGAACTGACGATCGCCACCATTAAAATCAATTTTCCTTTAAACCCTAGAGACAATTTTGAATTCATAAAACTCATAATCCATATCAACCTATGTCTATTATTTTTATCCGAATGAAATGGTCATTTTTTAGATATTCGAAGATACGGGAAGCAAAACTTGTTCATGCCGTTCCATCGTCACAACCATCAATTTAATTAATATTGTATGTTTAATTTACTGCACTTTCTGTGAGCAATCTTGACATATCAAAACTGGTTAAAATCACCCTGTGACATAGGTATCATTTATGAGTTTGAACTTTTAACATGATTAGAAAGGAATAATTAACCAATTAAAAATGATCAACTTTCAGATGATTACCTCACAACTTCGCCGATAATGCCTCCACTCAAATTATTCATATCACTTTCGGTCACCTGACTAGGAAAGTGAGCCTTAGGTCACATTTTCACTAACCAACCATTCACTCAAGGCATTCAATCTTAAAATTTATTTGTAATACAATAAGCCTTAAGTTATGGTGTATTTGAATCATAACTTAAGTTCTTTCTGGATGCTTTTGTTCAGTTCAAAGTGATAATTGAAGCAGCCGCTTTAAGGTCATTGAACTCGTTTAACGTAGAAACTGTCGGGGGATCTCGTTATTCGTTTTTTCACTTTCTATTGATCATTTGTTTTTCCAGACGGCTCGTCCGAACATGCCCATACAGTCACCAGCTGTGTGGGTTTTTTTTACTTTCTTTTCAGACCCGATATACGAGCGGTGTTAAGCCATCGCCAACAATCAGTTAAGTGCACTGGTTTAAGCTTGCGAGGAAAAGTGAGTGAGTTGGTGCTAGAAGGCTTTGAATTTACAAGTAGATATAGATATAGAAACAAAAATAGGAATTGAGGCAGTAACAAAGTTGAACAGAGTTTTGAGTAGGTGTAGCTGAGGAAGTAGAAGTAGAAGTAGAAGAGTTTAACGAGGGAACAAAGGGTTGGGTATGGCAGATAAAAACGAACCTCGCTGAGGTATCGCCGCCTAAAAAGACAGGCAATACCCTAGCGAGGTCGTACGTCGATTACTTCTCTAGTTTAGCGAAGTAGTCGAAGATTACTGGTACGTCGTTGTTACCCATTCCTGCGTCAACAGCAGCTTGTAGGCTAGTTGCAGTACCTTGAGCAATTAGAGACTCAGTACCTAGCTCTTCACAAAGAGCAAGGAAGTAACCAAGATCTTTGTTAGCGTTAGCAACAGAGAAACCTAGCTTCTCTTCGCCGTCTACTGCGTAGAACTTACAGAATTGCATGAATGGTGAGTTAGATGGACCTGCAGACATGATGTCAAACAGTTGTTGGCCATCAACACCAGCGCGTTGAGCAACAGCGAAAGCTTGAGACATAGTCGCAACAGTCGTCATACCCATGAAGTTGTTTACAAGCTTAGTAACGTGACCAGAACCTAGAGCACCTAGGTGGAATACGTTTTCGCCTTGCTCTTCAAGAACAGGTTTAACTTTGTTGAAAGTTTCCATGTCGCCAGCAGCCATGATGTTCAGAAGACCATCTTTAGCGTGTGCAGGAGTACGGCCTAGAGGTGCGTCGATCATGCCCGCGCCTTTTTCAGCTAGAGCTGCGCCGATTTTCTTAGTAGAAGCAGGGATAGAAGTACCGAAGTCTACTAATACTGCGCCTTCTTTGATACCAGCTAGAACGCCGTCTTCGCCGTAAACGATTTTTTCAACAACAGCTGAAGTTGTAAGACAAAACTGAACGATGTCACTTGCAGCAGCTAGTTCTTTAGCAGAAGTGAATGCAGTCGCATTGCCGCGATCTGTAACGCGAGCAACAGCTTCAGCGCTTAGATCCATTACGTTTACGTGGTAGCCGCGCTTTTGTAGGTTTTCAACCATGTTGCCGCCCATAAGACCTAGGCCAATGAAACCGATTACAGGTTTAGTCATGTTCAAACTCCAAATATAGTATTGTATGATTATATGGTCATTATAATAACGACGTCTTTTCCGTTACGCAATAGTTTTAGGGTAATCCTTCAATGCTTAGACGCAAGTTGTGACGGGGATTCACTTTACGAGAAAATATGGTCACGCTTTGTACTTACAAGAGCGATATCCCAATCAAAAAATAACCTATTGATGAAATAATGCACTCTAAATGTCATACGATTAATGAGAATAAGCCACTCCAATAACGATTATTAACCTGCCGTCCCTTTTTTCAGACAAGATTAAGGCTGCCCACTGTCAGTAGTTGACAAATTATTGGAAGACAGTCACTGCCCTAGCCTTAGTAAGGTTTACTGAACACGGGTTTTAAACCAAGTTTTGTCGCCACTTACTAAGCCTGGCACTCTTGCTACTTAGCCTCTAACTAACCAACGCAACCTCTTCCCACCTCGTAGGCTACTGCCTGTTCTGTGCAAACAAAAAAACTCCGAGCTTTCACTCGGAGTTTTTAGTATCTAGCTTCTGTTGCTTCAGCGAATTACAGTTCGATTGAAACCGTTTCACCATCAACATTTAGCATTAGCGTGTTGCCTTCAAGCTTGTGAGACACTTCAACTTGCTCGCCTTCGTTCTTATTAGGAACAAGAAGCGTAAGGATGTTGTGCTCTTTTGATGGCTTGAATTCCACTTCAACGTGACGGTGGATTTCAAGATCTTTGAACTCGTATGGGTCAACTTCGCCAAAACCTTCAACGTTCTTAACTGACGTGATGTTATCAGCAGACTCGTTGATGAAGTTTACGTCTAGGTGCGCAACTTCGCCACGGATAGTGAAAGACTTGTCTGCCACGTCGTTTGCGAAAGTTGTGTGCATTAGCCAAGTCATGTCTTTCTCTTCAGAAAGCGTTGCCTTGTCTTGCATTACGAATACTTTACCTTGAACAAACCAGACCTTACGCTTGTAAGATTCAATTTCAGGAACGAAGTACTTGTAAGATGCCGTTGCATCACCCTCAACCATCTTCACATCAGATTCAGTGTCGAAATCAGAGATGTTGCCGCCCGCTTCGATACAGAAGCGATCTTGGTGGTTTTCGTAGCCCGTGTTCTTGTTCTCGCCGTACTGACCTTTACCGCCAAATAGTGGAAGGTTCTTAGAGAACGTTTGACGACGCCATTTCGTGTGCATATCAACACCGAAACCACCGTAGTAGCCAGTGATTGACGCTAGCGTTTCACCGAATGCATGCAACGTGAATGCGTTTTGGTCACCGTGAGAGTGGCTGATTGAGCCAAACGGAGAACATTTGAATACCATGTGAATATGGTTATCACGCTCAGTCATCTTGTTGTGGAATGCAGCCCAACCCGTGATTGGGAATACTTTCAACAGTGGGTCATTCGATGGTGCTTTCTCTTCAGGTGCATCCCAAAGGAAGTTAAAGCGAAGATCATCGTAACCGAAGTCCCACCAACCGAAGTTGTAGAATTTGGTGTGTGCTTCAGTATCACGGCCTTTCAGTTGGTTGTAGTACCAAACATACTCAGGCTTCTGGTTAACACCTGCGTAATGCTTGATGTTGTAAGCCAGTTTTAGACCTGGGAAATCACCGATTGAAGACTGGTCACAGAAGCTCGCGCGCTTAGAGTGAACAGGCATGCAGTAAAGCGGGAAATCACCTGTGTTTTCGTAGAATGTTTTGTTGAACATGTCTACGCCACAGTATGCTTTCAATAGGTCGAATGCTTCGCCTAGGAATGCCGTTTGCGTGTTCCAGTAGTCAGGACCTTCAGCCCAACCGCCGTCTACACCGCCCCATGGTGGGTAGTGTACTGCGTAGTATTCTAGTGCGTATGCAATGTACTCGCCTGCTTTCGGGTGATCGTGGTAAAGCGCGATACACGTTGGGATGATAGCAGAAGAGATAGAACGAACACCGTGGCTGTTCAGTGGGTTGTTCAATAGATCAACCGTCACTTTCAGGTGGTGCATGATTTCGTCTAGACGCTCAATCAAAGCATCTTGAACTTGCTGACGTTCTTTATCTGTGAAGTAGCCGTGTAGCCAGTCGTAACCCCAAGCCATAGCCGCGATAACACGGAAAGCCGCTTCATCGTTATAGCCACGAGAAGTCACGCCTTCTGGATCGTACGTAGACAGTTTTAGAGTCCAAGCTTTTGCTTTAGCAATTAGCGCTTCGTCTTCTTTCACAACACCAGCAATTGCTAGGTTACGTGTCGCGTTTAGTGCCATTTGGCAATCAACGTACATTTGACGCCAGTAAGGACGCCATAGAGAAGCTTTGCCTACCGTGTCAGCTGGGTACGCTTGAGGCTCTTCGAAAGGAGCAGTCTCAAGGAACTTAACTGTCGAGTTATTGTAGAAATCATCAAACATGCAGTGAGCTTCATCAGCTTTCACTTTCGCTTTGAATTCTTCTAACTGATCTGCTTGAACAAGAAGACGTGGACGTGCTTCGCTCAAGTTGTCTAGGAATGATAGGTCGAAGTCACGTTTCTGTACTTCGATAGGGAGTAGGTCTACAAGATTACCTGCTGAAGTATCATTCTCCAGCTTCATCTTCCTGATTGCATCAAGAGATTTTTGGTCGCTCATTCTAACTCACTTATTTTTCAAGTTGATTGAAAGGAATTAGCAATAATATACGTCTTATTGTAGGACAATTAAATCTATTTCGGTTCGATTGAACCATTTTGTACAGTTTTCGTGATTTAGGTCAGATATCTTCCACCTGACCGTTTTTCCGTTTCGCAGAGCAAAAAAAATGCGACGCCCTTTCGAGTCGTCGCATTCTATTATAATCGTTTTCTATGTATTAGCTTTCAGTTACTGCTTTCGCTTGCTTGCCGCCGTCATCGACCGCTTTAACCAATAGCACACCAACACCACCAACAATCACACCACAAAGTATGAAGACTAGACGTCCCCACATTGGGTTAGTGAGTAGAGCCATTAGCATGATACCGACACCCGCTACCGCAATCAGTTTACCAAGCATTTCACGCTGTTTGTTATCCAGTACTTTCTGTTCTGCTGACTCCGCAACTAATGGAGTAGACAGGTTACCGAAGAACTTATCAACGTCTGCTTGACGCTTCTCAGTTAATGGCTTGTAGAACAGAGTTGATAGGATGAAGAAACCACCTGTCAGCGTAATGTGAGCAATCAGACCGATAGCAACCTTAACATCAGACCATTCACGGCTTGTTAGCTCTTCTAGACCGAAGATTGAAGACACCATTTCAGCGTTAACAACGAAACCCACGTAGTAAGAAACAAAACCACCAACCACTAGCGTACCCCAACCAGCCCAGTCCGGAGTCTTCTTAATAAAGAAGCCAAGGAATGCAGGAATTGTCATTGGGAAGCCGATCAGTGCGCCTACATACATCATGGTATCGAACAGGCTCAAACCTTTAAGCGAGTTGATGAACTGTGCAATAAGGATGATAGCAATACCAAACACGGCAGAAGTAATCTTAGAAACCGTTACTAGTTCTTTTTCGCTAGCCGTACCTTTACGAACGATTGGTTCATAGAAGTTCTTAACAAAGATACCCGAGTTACGGTTTAGACCAGAATCCATTGAAGACATTGTCGCTGCAAACATCGCCGCAACTAGAAGGCCAACCATACCTGCTGGCATGTACTCTTGTACGAAGTATAGGTAGGCAAAGTCACCCGCTTTCTTACCTGCATCTGGGTAAGCTGCTGCTAGGTCGACACCTTGACCTGCAATGTACCAAGAAGGCATGAACCAGATAAATACACCACAAAGCATTAGCACACACGCTAGTAGCGCCGCTTTCTTCGCGTTCTTTGAGTCTTTAGCCGCTAGGTAACGGTAAGAGTTAAGCATGTTGTTAGTAATAGAGAACTGCTTCACGAAGATGAAGAATGCCCAAATGCTGAAGATGCTTAAGTAGTTAATGTTGTTACCAGAAAGGAAAGAACCGCCTTCCGCTACAGGGAAGTTATTCACGATTTCACCAACACCGCCACCTTGAACAACAGCAACAACAGCACATGTCACGGTTACTGCCATGATGATAACCATCTGCATAAAGTCAGATGCAATTACCGCCCATGAACCACCCGTTACAGACATTGCCAATACAACCAAACCGGTAATCCAGATAGTTGCTGTCATGTCGAAACCGAAGATACCAGAAGCGATGATTGCTAGTGCGTTTAACCATACACCGGCAGAAACAACACTGTTTGGCATTGAAGACCAAGTGAACACTTGTTCGTTAGTCGCACCGAAACGCATACGAATTGCTTCGATTACCGTTACTACACGTAGTTGACGGAACTTTGGAGCAAAATATGCGAAGTTCATGAAGTAACCAAATGCGTTGGCTACGAAGATGACCGCTACTGCAAAACCATCGTTATACGCTTTACCTGCCGCACCGGTGAATGTCCATGCACTAAACTGGGTCATAAAGGCGGTTGCACCAACCATCCACCACAACATGTTACCGCCCCCGCGGAAGTAGTCACTGGTGGTACTTGTAAATGTTCTAAACATCCAACCTATCGCAATCAAGAATAGGAAATAAATGCCGACAATAATCGTGTTGAGTTCCATCGTGTATCCTTTGTCCGTTGTATTTTGTTACGAGGACTATAGGAAATCTCAAACTTTATTTGTAGTACAATAATCCAAATAAGTGATGGCGATCTTATTTTGATTGATTAAGTTAATTATATATATGACATAGGATGGAATATGGCCAATCCATTAAGGAAATTACTGGTGTTTGAGATGAAAACTCAAAAAACCAAGACCAAAGAACATCACACCCATTAAAATCAAAGACTTATAAAAAAAATGAGACTTTGCACACTTATTAACAAATACAACCAAACACATATAAATATAAAATTCTCAAAAATAATAAAAGCCAAATCTGAGCTAAATCCCCCTCATTTATCACACAATAAACCAGTGTTTTTATCTATTGAGAGTGGACAATTTCATTAGAATTCAACTTAAATTAATCCATATTGAAGCGGCATATCCTGTTCAAACGATGGCGGATTAAAAATATACAAAAATGAAAAATCATGGATGACGCATAATTATTTGGGGGGAGCTCGAGTGTCTAAAACGAATATCGAGCGTAATATTATTTTTATTTTGATGGTAAAGAGAACGACCGCTAGGCGTATACAAGAAGGAACTGACTTAAGAAGGAGTTAAGCGGGGGTGAACCAAAACAGTGCCACACATGGTGCAACACGCTTTCTAAAAACAAAAAAGGCATGCACTTGGCATACCTTTTTGACTGGTTCAAATGAAGTTGAAAACCGTGTTTAGCTTGCAGTGGCTAAACGGTGGTTAGCATCTTGCAAGTGAGCCGCTGACATTGTACGAGCTTTTTCACTGTCGCCAGCCATAATCGCTTCATAGATTCTACGGTGTTCATTGATACATGTGCTGCCCTCTTCAGAAGAGTGCACGATGAAGTTAACGAACATGGTCGTCAGAATATTGCCGAATGGCAGGTAGAAATCGTTACCTGTTGCATTGAAGATCAAGCTGTGGAAACGAATGTCGATGTTTGTCCAACTTTCTTGGTCAAACACTTCAGCTTCATCTACTTCGACCATCTTTTGGAAGATCTCTGAAAGCTCGATACGTTGCTCAGCGGTCGCAAATTTAGCCGCCAGTGCACACGCTTCAGGTTCAATCGCACGGCGAAGACCTAAGAACTGTGAACAGAATTGGTCTACGTCGGTTAGGCCGTCCATCCATTCAATCAGTTGAGGATCAAGGAAGTTCCAATATGCACGGTCGACTACACGAGTGCCGATTTTCGGGCGGGACTCTAATAGACCTTTAGAGGTCAATAGTTTAACTGCTTCACGAAGTGCCGTTCGGCTGATACCAAACTGTTCACACAACGCCATTTCACCAGGAATAATAGAACCTTGTGGCAGTTCACCAGACAAGATTCCACGAGCGATTTCACGCGCTACTTGCACGTGCAGGCTGCGCTTCGAGCCCGAGATTGAATTAAAAGTGCTAACCATAAGTTCACTTATTTTATATGTTATGTTTATGTATTATTTAAGGATCACTATAACAGGATTTCAACCTAGCGCCAATTGAGTAAATTAGCAACGAGTCGCGTTCTATTAATTTACTCAATGAATCAAACACTTATAAAGCATCTAACTCCACACAGCTAGAAACATTATGTTACACCATTCATAAATCCGTCATCAAAACGCATCGGTTCTGTCATCCTCGATTTCTATACTCCCTTCCCAAAAAATCACTCAATTGGACTGAAATAATGAAACCGACAAAAACAAATCTCACGCTTAAGAGCGCTATTACTGCTGCGCTGATTTTTTCTGGTTCTGCATTAGCAATGGATACACGATACGAAGACCGCTCTGGTAACTTGGTCGCCGATGTACCTCAAGATGAATCACAATGGGTGGATCCAAACACGCTAATTTTTGCTTACACGCCAGTTGAAGATCCAGCAGTATACGCTGATGTGTGGAGCGAGTTTTTGAGCCACCTTGAAAAAACAACGGAAAAAACGGTTCGTTTCTTCCCTGTTCAAAATAACGCAGCTCAAATTGAAGCAATGCGTTCAGGTCGTCTGCATATCGCAGGTTTCAACACAGGTTCAACGCCACTAGCAGTTAACTGTGCTGGCTTTGCTCCATTCACCATGATGGCGGCTGAAGATGGCTCTTTCGGTTACGAAATGGAAATCATCACGCACCCAGGTTCAGGCATCGAAAAGGTTGAAGACCTAAAAGGCAAAAACCTAGCATTCACATCGCAAACGTCAAACTCTGGTTTCAAAGCCCCTTCTGCGATTCTGGATGCTGAATACCAGCTTCAACCTAAACGTGATTTCAAACCGGCTTTCTCTGGCGCGCACGACAACTCTATTTTGGGTGTGGCACACAAAGATTATGACGCAGCAGCCGTCGCTAACTCAGTATTGAACCGTATGCTTTCACGTGAAGTCGTGAAAGAAGGTCAAATCAAGAGCATCTACAAGTCACAAACCTTCCCAACAACAGCTTACGGCACAGCGCACAACCTAACACCAGAGCTTCAAGAGAAGATTCAAAAAGCGTTCTTCACTTTCGACTGGGAAGGCACAAAGCTTCAAGAAGAATTTGAGCGTAACGGTGAAGCGAAGTTCGTTCCGATCACTTACCAAGAGCACTGGGAAGTGATCCGCACTATCGATACAGCCAATAAAGTCTCTTACACGTGTAGCTAAGTTCAACCGAACTAAAAAGCCAATCACACACCGATAAAACTAACTGCAGGTGTAATCGCCTGCAGTTATTCACCACTCTTTCCGGTTTACTTTCCATGCCTGTCTCAGGCGAACTCTTAGTACACCGCTCTTATAGAAATTCTATGTCTACTCTTACCCTTAAAGGGCTTACCAAGCACTACTCCAGTTCTGATAAAGCCCTTACCAACGTTAGCTTGTCGGTCAATGCCGGTGAAGTGGTTGGTTTAATTGGTCCATCTGGTGCGGGTAAATCAACGCTTATCCGTTGTATTAATCGGCTCACCGAGCCCACCAGCGGCGAAGTGATCTTTTCCAATACCAATCTAGAAACGCTGTCTAAGCGACAACTGAGACAATCACGCCGTGAAATCGGGATGATTTTCCAAGAGTACGCGCTGATTGAGCGTTTAACGGTGATGGAAAACGTACTTTCAGGGCGTTTGGGTTACGTGAACTTCTGGCAGAGCTTTACTCGTCGTTTCCCTGAATCGGATATCCAAGCCGCTTATGCGCTAATCGACCGTGTTGGGTTGTTAGAACACGCCAATAAAAGGGCCGATGCTCTATCGGGTGGTCAGCGTCAACGTGTTGGTATTGCACGTGCACTTGCTCAGAAACCGAAATTACTGTTGATTGATGAACCAACGGCCGCACTTGATCCACGTACAGCGCGCCAAATCATGCGACTGATCAGTGAGATTTGTTCAGAGCAACAGCTCCCTGCCATCATCAATATTCACGATGTTCAATTAGCAAAGCAGTTTGTTGACCGTGTGGTCGGATTAAATGCAGGTTGTGTCGTATTTGATGACAAACCAAACCTGCTCACTGAAGATGTTTTAACGCAAATCTACGGTGAAGAAGACTGGAGTCAACAAGCAGAAGAAGAGGCCGATGACCTCATCATCACGAGCCCTCGCCTGTCTGAGGCAACAATATGACTCAACCATATCCAAATCAAGCTCATCAGCATTTAAAGTCAGCACAACAACATTTAAAGTCAGGAAAACTGAATTCCAAACAATACCCGACACAGTGGACAAAGCCTCCACTGATTTCTAGCCCATGGCTACGCTGGAGCTTAATCATCATTGTCGCGGTTTACTTGTACTTTGCGACTCAATCGGTACACGTCAACTGGACTCGAATTTACGAAGGCAGCGAACGCGGCTGGCAGTTCATTTTGGCTTTCATGAACCCAGATTTTGGTGGCCGATGGAACAACATCTCACAAGGTTTGATTGAAAGTTTAACCATGACCCTGACATCGACCGTGGCGGGTGTCCTTCTTTCAATCCCATTCGGATTAGGCGCAGCGAAAAACCTTGCCCCTACGCCTGTTTACTTATTCTGTCGTGCGTTTATTTCGGTTGCGCGTAGCTTACAAGAAATCATCGTAGCGATTCTGTGTGTTGCTCTATTTGGCTTTGGTACGTTTGCGGGCTTTGTCACGCTCACCTTCGCCACCATCGGCTTTCTCGCAAAACTGTTTGCTGATGAAATTGAAGCCATTGACCCAGCACCACTCACCGCAATGCGCGCAATGCGCGCAACGGGCGCAACGGGCGCGAGTTGGTTACAACAGGTCAATTACGCGATTCAAGCGCAGGTAATGCCGCGCTTCATCGGACTTTCGATGTACCGACTCGACATCAACTTTCGTGAGTCAGCCGTGATTGGCATTGTTGGCGCAGGTGGTATCGGCGCAACGTTAAACACAGCAATGGACCGTTACGAATACAGCGCATCAGCCGCTATTCTATTGATTATTATCGTGATTGTGATGTTGTGTGAATACCTTTCAACCATCATCCGTAAGCATGTGCAGTAAGGAACGACCAATGAGCACGCTAAATGAAACACCGACAAGCGCCATCAATCGTACCCAATGGCAGCGTTACGACAGTAAACAGAGCCTCATGCTTTGGCTAGGCTGGCTTTGCTTTGTTGCTTTGACAGTATTCGCATGGCAAGTCATGAACAAGGATACGATTTGGTACTTTGTGACTGACTCACCCAACCAATTTACTGATATCTCTTCACGTATGTGGCCACCAAGATGGAGCTACTTAGAGTCTCTTTGGAGTCCGTTGTGGGACACCATTAACATCGCGACACTTGGCACACTGTTGGGGATAGTACTAGCGTTTCCAGTCGCGTTCTTAGCTGCACGTAATACAACGCCAAGCATGACGTTTATCAGACCTATCGCGCTGTTCATCATCGCGGCAAGTCGTTCAATTAACTCGTTAATTTGGGCATTGTTATTGGTAGCAATCATCGGCCCAGGCTTGTTGGCCGGTATCATTGCGATAGCGCTACGTTCAATTGGTTTTGTGGCGAAGTTAATGTATGAAGCGATTGAAGAAGTGAATGCAACACAGATGTCTGCAATCCAATCGACTAGAGCTTCTCCGCTGCAGGTATTGAACTACGGTATTCTTCCGCAAGTGATGCCAAGTTTCATCGGCACGAGCTTGTTCCGCTGGGATATCAATATTCGTGAGTCTACCGTCTTAGGTTTGGTGGGCGCTGGCGGTATCGGCTTAAAACTGCAAGAGTCGATGGCAATGCTGGCATGGCCTCAAGTGACTGTCATTTTCTGTGCGATTCTAGTGACGGTCATCTTCTCTGAATGGGTGGCAGCCAAAGCAAGAAAAGCCCTTATCTAAATACTAAAAACAACGTCAAATAGACGGTTAGCTAAGATCAAAGCCTACTCACTGAGTAGGCTTTTCGTTTGTTGAAACGTTCTATTCTGTTTCCTACACGCATAAAAAAACCGAGCAACTCGCAATGAGTTACTCGGTTTGACTTATTCCCGATGTATTCAGTCGTTGTTGGTATCAACGAACGATTTTGCAATCACGACTGAATTCAATGTGACGCTTCGTTCCCGCAAAGCACCACATCAACACAAGCCATCGTTAAATAACTTGCATGTGATACCAATCGTAGTAAATAACTGATCACCCTAGCTTGTTAAAAAGCTCGATAACTTCGTTAGAATTTTTGATTGTAGAATAACTACTTATCGAAAAATTCTGCCTTGTTCTCAAGCTTTTTTCCTGCGCTATTTCTGCTCACTTACTTACTGTGATTAGTATTAATCATTTACAGTTGAGCAAATGATCCTTCCCACGAGTATGTCTCACCAGCAAACTCAACAGTGTGAGTTGCTTGCTGCGTGTCTTCAGCTTGGTTTGAGATACCGTAGTGGTAAGTGTTACCAGAAGTAGTCTGAATGCGAACAACAGTCCCGACACTGTTATGGCCCACAACAGATACTGATTTAACTAGACCACGAGCGCCTACAGAGGCTTCGATAGACTCGTTAAAGTAACCATGCGTTTCTAGTACAGAAGCAAACACGTGGTTTTGACCAGACTGACGTAAGATGAACGCAGGCTCACTCTTAAGGTTGAAGTCTGGATCGTTAGCACCAGTGCGAGCAAAAATCACTTCGCTGCCCGCATTCGCGCTAGTTACTAGGCTGTAGTAGCTGCTGTCATGTAGCCAGCTTACTAAAGAACCTTCTTCGTTTACTTTGCCTGAAGCCACGTTCCATAGATGTTGGTAACCGTTATCTTC
Source organism: Vibrio sp. 10N.222.55.A1 (assembly GCF_041473835.1). Lineage (NCBI taxonomy): Bacteria > Pseudomonadati > Pseudomonadota > Gammaproteobacteria > Vibrionales > Vibrionaceae > Vibrio > Vibrio sp. 10N.222.55.A1. The sequence continues at coordinate 57,564 of NZ_JBFRSX010000083.1, forward strand.
ACCTAGCGGCTTAAGCGTTTTTTCCATGTTGTAATCAAAGTCAGTACGGATGATCTGGCCAGAGTGGTGAACTGGTAGGTCATACTGGTGCTCAGCGTCAGCTTCGATGCGGTACACATCAATCACTAGCGGTTTTTCGAACTCAGGAAGTTCAGCAAGAATCACGCTGCGTTGCATGTCTACGCCAGTGTAGTACTCAGAAATTGTGCCGCTCATACCTTGTAGCGACTGGTCGTCTGCTACGAAGAAGTGCTTCTGACCAAACTTAGACTCAGCCAATGCTGTGTTGAAGTTGTTCTGCGTTTTCTGATCAACCGTTACTGTGTTGTGAGCAACCGTCTGCTTACAGTAAGACTTGTTCTCTGGAATGTAACGACCGCCAAACTTAGGCTCAACGTTTACCCAGCGACCGAAGCCGTAATCGTGCAACACTTCGTGGCCACGGTTGAATACGCTTAGGTGCAGTCCATCGTAGTGACCGTGGTCTAGTGCAGAGTGGTACTGGTGATCGCTGCCGTGCTGACCAAACCAGATCAACGCCATTGTGTCGTCGTCTTGCACATCACGGTGACGAAGGATGCTTACGCCGCCTTTTTCGCCTTCAGGCCCGTCTGTTACAAACAGGCTACCCCAGTTGAATGGTTTGATGTCGTCTGCTGCATCAACCGCATCAGACAGTGTTTTACCAGAAGCATGAACCCAAACATTTTTTTGGTGATCAGCCATACCAAGCAGAGTTTCAGTCTGTTCGTAACGGTGGTAACACACAGACGTTGCCATGATAACGCCTTCATCGTTGATAGAGATTGTCTTCGATGAATCGTTCAGAGCTGGCAATGTACCGTCTGGGAATGCGGTTTTGAATACAGAGTAAGACGTTGTCTTAATCACTGAATCGTTGAATTCATAGATACCGACTTCAGGCTGACGACGTTCAATCGCTTCTGCGAACAGGTAGATTGGACGTAGAGAGAAACGGTGGTAGTAAGGACCTTCCATGTAGTAGCCGTCAGGCGAGAACAGCTGGTCAAGTTGCGCTAAGAAACCGCCGCTTACTTTGTCCAGTTTCAGGCCGTAAAGCGCTTTGTCTACAGACTCTTGATCGTTGATTGCGTAACCACAGATACCTACTGCTGCCACCGCCCATAAGCCGTGGTTGTGTACGATATCGAAATCGTGTGCGTAAGTAACAACGAACATTTCGATCATTTGCTTAAGAAGATCGTCTTCGATAAGACGTTTTTGCTCTTCAGAGATCGTGTGGTAAATACAGCTGTACGCACAAGAAGCGTAAAGCATCCACATATTCTCGTTCAACGTTTGGTGGAACAGCTTACCCGGAGGGTTAGAGTCACGGCTCACGTTGCTTTCAAGTGTTGGGTATACCGTCGCGTACGCTGTTAGCATATCAACGATGTAATCACGGTACTTAGTTTCCTCAGTGATAAGGAACAAACGGCCCGCTAGATCCATATGGATGTAGTTTTGCTTGTGACGGTTGTGCTCGTAACCGCCGCCTTCACCGTGACCAGGTACTTCAATGCCAACTTCCGCCATGTAAGCGTCAGTTTGTTTAATGTCGCGAGTCAGTGCGTTACCTAAAAGGCTATCCTTGCCAAGTTCTTTACGAAGCTCTGCTGCTTCATCAAAGTTAAGTAAAAGTGGTTGATAGCTCATTATTATTTCCCCTGCTCTGCTCTGCTTGCTAATTCTGGGTTTAAAGTTGTTTCTACTGAGTAGAAGCCTGTCCAGCTGTATACTTTGCCGTTCAGCTCTACTTTGTGTTCAGTGCTGTCAGTCGCGCCAAGTTGGTTGCTGATCATCACTGTCACGTTTGATTTCTCTGTGGTGATCTCAACTACCGAACCGATATTGGTGTGAGCCACTACTTTGATGTCTTTCACAACACCACGTGCATTAACTGATTGCTCGAATTCTTCGTTGAAGTAACCGTGCGTTTCAACAACAGAAGCAAACAGTGTTGTTTCACCTTTGCTGCGTAGAATGAACGCAGGCTCAGAACGTAAGTTGAAGCTTGGGTCGTTAGCGCCAGTGCGAGTAAAGATAACTTCAGCATTGTCGTTAGACGTTGCACCTAGCCACGTGTAGTAGGTGTTGTTCTGTAGCCAGCTTACCAGTGCTGTGCCCTTCACTTCACCGCTTGCCACGTTCCATAGGTGTTGGTAACCGAAGTCTTCACCTAGCGTGTTCAGCTCTTTGTTTGCTTGGTATTCAAAGCTAGTGCGAACAATCTGACCTTGATATTGGTGTGAGTAGTCGTACTGATGCTCACCTTCACCGCCTTTCTCAGAATCTAAACGGTAAAGATCTAATAGTAGCGGAGATTCTAATTCTTCAAGGTTTAGCATGAACACGCTGCGTTGCATGTCAAAACCTTCGTAATGATCGTTAGCAAATGCGCTCATGCCATTGATTTGCTCGTCTTCTACTTTGAAGAAGTGTGGCAAGCCGTGTACTGCATCTGCACGTTCAACGTCAAAGTTGTTCTGACATTTTTCATCAATCGTTACTGCGTTATGTGCAATTGTTTGACGAGCGTAAGATTTGTTTTCGTCTAGGTAGCGACCGCCGAATTTAGGCTCAACGTTCACCCAACGACAGAAGCCGTATTCACGCAGTACTTCTTGACCACGATTGAAGAAAGAAATACCCAGCGTATCAAAGTTGCCGTGACCCATACCGTGTTGGCCGTAGTTCATAACAAGTTGAGAAACGTCGCCTTTCTTATCCTGCATACGGATAAAGCCTTGCGCGCCGTTGTGACCTTGAGGTCCTTCGTTCAATTCAACACTTGGCCAGAAAGGCATACCGATTTCTTTCTCAGCAGAAGCTGCTTCGTAGGCTTTAGATAGCTCAAGACCACATGGATGCATCCAAACTGCGTCTTGAATCTTCGCCATACCAAGAATGTTTTGGTCTACGCCGTTTTCAGAAGAGTAATGCTTGCTGTAAACACTTACTGCAACCTGAACACCCATGTCTGTAATACCCATAGTACGAGAAGCATCATTCAGAGCCGGGAACTCACCGTTCGGGTAAGCCGTCGCCAGCATCGCTTGTACTGTGTTACCAATCACGCCGCCTTTGTAGTTGTAGATATCCACTTCAGGCATATGACGGTGAATCACTTCAGCGAACACACACGTTGGACGAATCGCATAACGGTGGTAGTAAGGACCTTCCATGTAGTAGCCAGACGGTGCAAACAGCTGAGAAACTTGCGCTAGGAAGCCGCCAGTGTCGTTACGGTCAATGCCGTACACCGACATTTCAAGGTACTCACGCTTGCCAAGAGCAAGACCACAAATACCGACAGCGGCTACAGCCCAAATACCGTGGTTGTGAATTCGGTCGAAGTCGTGTGCGTATTTAACTGTGAACATTTCTAGCATTGGTTCGAAAATACGAGACTCAATATTGTCGCGTTGTTCTTGTGTCAGGGTTGAAGCAACACAAGAGTAAGCTAAGCTTGAGAACATTAACCAGCAGTGTTCGTTCAGGATTTGGTGGAACAAACGACCTGTAGGGTTAGTGTTTTTCTGTACGTGGTAATCAAACGTTAGGTATTTGTCTGCGTACTCTTCTAGTAATTCTGTAACAAAGTCAGCGTACTTTTGCTCTTTAGTGATCAAGAACATGCGACCAGCTAGATTCATGTACGTGTAATTTTGCTTATGGCGGTTATGTTCGTAACCCCCAGCTTCACCATGACCTGGGACATCAATAGGTAAACGCATGAATGCTTCTAGATCTTTCGCGTTCGCTGCAATGGTTTTGCCCATTAAGCTAGAACGGCCCACTTCAAGATGAAGCTGCTCGATTTCTGCTTCAGTCAACAATACTGGTTTAGTCGTCATATTCTTTGTCACCCTCAATAAAGAGTTTATCTGCTTAAACTTTGATTAAATTTTCAAACTCCATATAAAGTAATACAATATGAGCTTTAATTATACCTATTCGTCGCTAAATGATGAGTAGAGTCACATAATTAGCCATAAGTCATTGATGTAGCTGGCTAATGGTAAATATTAGCCATTTATTAAGTTGTTGATTTATTTACGCTATATAAAGTATCGCTTGATCAATATCACACAAATTTAGATATATTGTATTACAATTAGGCTCATTCCCTTATGATGGATGCAAGTTAAGTAACACTTAAAAGATTTAAACAGATTAGGAGATACACAATGAACTCTTTCTTTATCCTAGATGAAAACCCATGGGAAGAACTTGGTGGCGGCATTAAGCGTAAAATCGTTGCTTACACTGACGATCTAATGGCAGTACACCTATGTTTTGATAAGGGCGCGATTGGCCACCCTCATACTCACGAAATCCATGACCAAATCGGTTACGTAGTTCGTGGTAGCTTCGAAGCTGAGATTGAAGGCGAAAAGAAAGTCCTTAAAGAAGGCGATGCTTACTTCGCTCGTAAACACATGATGCACGGTGCAGTTGCACTAGAGCAAGACAGCATCCTTCTTGATATCTTCAACCCTGCGCGTGAAGATTTCCTAAAATAATAAACAGCGCAACCTCAGTTGCTAAGGTAAGCATATGAAATCATTAAACATCGCGGTCATTGGCGAGTGCATGGTTGAGCTACAAAAGAAACAAGACGGGCTTAAGCAAAGTTTCGGTGGCGATACACTAAATACTGCACTTTACTTGTCTCGCTTAACAAAAGAGCAAGATATCAACACGAGCTACGTAACAGCGCTAGGCACTGACCCATTCAGTACCGACATGTTAGAAAAGTGGCAAGCGGAAGGTATCGACACTAGCTTAATTGCTCAGCTTGATCACAAACAACCAGGGCTTTACTACATCGAGACCGATGAAACTGGTGAACGCAGTTTCCACTACTGGCGTAATGATGCTGCAGCAAAATTCATGTTTGACCAGGAAGACACACCTGCTCTACTTGACAAGTTATTCTCTTTTGATGCGGTTTACCTAAGCGGTATTACGCTTGCTATCTTGACAGAGAATGGACGCACGCAGCTATTCAACTTCTTAGACAAATTTAAAGCGCAAGGCGGCCAAGTATTCTTCGACAATAACTTCCGTCCAAAACTTTGGGAAAGTCAACAAGAAGCGATTTCTTGGTACTTGAAGATGCTTAAGTACACTGACACGGCTCTACTGACGTTCGATGACGAGCAAGAGTTGTACGGCGACGAAAGCATTGAACAGTGTATTGCACGTACGTCTGAATCTGGTGTGAAAGAGATCATCATTAAACGTGGTGCTAAAGACTGCCTAGTAGTTGAAAGCCAAAGCGCTCAGTACGTTGCTCCAAACCCAGTAGACAACATTGTTGATACTACAGCGGCTGGCGACTCGTTCAGCGCGGGCTTCCTAGCTAAGCGCTTAAGCGGTGGCAATGCACGTGATGCAGCGTTAGCAGGTCATATTGTGGCAGGGACTGTGATTCAGCATCCAGGTGCTATCATTCCTCTACAAGCGACGCCTGATCTGTCTCTATAATTACGCACTTTAACTATTAATCAAGGGTTTGCTTAGTTGAAAGCAAGCCCACATTTAACGTGAGAAAGAATTCATGACGACATTAAATGAACAACTAGCAAACCTAAAAGTAATTCCTGTAATCGCTATCAACCGTGCTGAAGACGCTATCCCTCTAGGTAAAGCACTTGTTGAAAACGGCATGCCATGTGCAGAAATCACGCTTCGTACAGAATGTGCAATCGAAGCGATTCGCATCATGCGTAAAGAATTCCCAGACATGCTAATTGGTTCAGGTACTGTACTGACTAACGAGCAAGTTGATGCATCTATCGAAGCTGGCGTTGATTTCATCGTAAGCCCAGGTTTCAACCCGCGCACTGTTCAATACTGTATCGATAAGGGTGTTGCAATCGTACCGGGTGTTAACAACCCAAGCCTAGTTGAGCAAGCAATGGAAATGGGCCTTCGCACGTTGAAGTTCTTCCCTGCTGAGCCTTCTGGCGGCACTGGTATGCTTAAAGCACTAACAGCGGTTTACCCTGTTAAATTTATGCCTACTGGTGGCGTAAGCTTGAAGAATGTTGATGAATACCTATCGATCCCTTCTGTACTTGCGTGTGGCGGTACTTGGATGGTTCCAACTAACCTTATCGACGAAGGTAAGTGGGACGAACTAGGCAAGCTGGTTCGTGACGCAGTTGATCACGTTAACGCTTAATCTGTTTTAGATTGAGTGATGAAGCCTCACCTCGGTGGGGCTTTTTGTTATCTGTCATTTATTGCGCTGACTAACCGTAAAACACGCTCAATCAACATTATGTTTCCCCCACACCTTATCGCCTTTCTCTCTATGGGCTCGTCCAGCTCCGCGACTAAGACAGGCAATAACAAGTAATGTAAGCTTTCAATCGACTTCAGTATGCATCTAACGAAGCGTTACTGGTGTCCCTACTGCCTATCTACCCCCTTTTACCCAGCCCTTTATCCAGCAATGTTCCTTTTCGATACGTCGTCAAACATCTCTCATCGCATGCACTGATGGCCACAATAGACAAAGTGCGCCGCAAAATGTGTCCCGTCATCGAGTTTAACGCCCACTCAGTGACAAAAATTCCAAATACGCACCTCTATGATGAATAAATAGCATAGAAAGGCTTCATGGCCGCAGATAAACAGAAAATAGCGAAGTGAAAACAATGAGCTACACTTGAAATCTCAATACAAAAATTTTCAGTATAGGGTTCCAAATTAACGTGAATGTCGTCGCACAACACACCAATTTGTAGCACATTTGTTACGGTTATAATTAAAATCTTATAGATACGGCAAAGTAAGCGCTTTTGTTTATATTGTAATACATATAAACATTTAACCCTCAATTTATTTTAGATCTCAAACAAAATACACTCACATTTAAATTCAATTAAAACAAATACTTATATAGAGGCGCATTAGAGATCGGAAAATCAATGCGACCTAGATCATACTAAAGACATATTGTAGTACAAATAAACCTTGGGACGCGTTAATCTAAGCCCAGTTAATTATGATATTTAAAAGGCTGAAAAGATGACTATTGATACTTTTGTTGTTCTCGCCTACTTCTTCTTTTTAATCGCAATTGGTTGGATGTTCCGTAAGTTCACCACCTCTACAAGCGATTACTTCAGAGGGGGCGGCAAAATGTTGTGGTGGATGGTTGGTGCAACTGCCTTCATGACACAATTTTCAGCATGGACGTTTACAGGTGCCGCAGGACGCGCATTCAATGACGGTTTCGTTATTGTAATCCTATTCTTAGCCAATGCTTTTGGCTACTTCATGAACTATATGTACTTCGCTCCAAAGTTCCGCCAACTTCGTGTGGTAACGGCGATCGAAGCTATTCGTCAGCGCTTTGGTAAAACGTCTGAACAGTTCTTCACATGGGCAGGTATGCCGGACAGCCTTATCTCTGCAGGTATCTGGCTAAACGGTCTAGCTATCTTTGTAGCAGCGGTATTCAACATCCCAATGGAAGCTACCATTGTGGTAACGGGTATGGTTCTAGTATTGATGGCAGTAACCGGCGGCTCTTGGGCGGTTGTTGCTTCTGACTTCATGCAAATGCTTGTAATCATGGCCGTGACAATCACTTGTGCGGTAGCAGCTTACTTCCACGGTGGCGGCTTAACTAACATTGTTGCTAACTTCGACGGCGACTTCATGTTAGGTAACAACCTAAACTACATGAGCATCTTCATCCTTTGGGTTGTATTCATCTTCGTGAAGCAGTTCGGTGTAATGAACAACAGCATCAACGCATACCGTTACCTATGTGCAAAAGACAGTGAAAACGCACGTAAAGCGGCAGGCCTAGCATGTATCCTTATGGTTGTTGGTCCACTAATTTGGTTCCTACCACCTTGGTACGTTAGTGCATTCATGCCTGAGTTCGCTGAGCAATACACATCAATGGGCGACAAAGCCGGTGATGCTGCTTACCTAGCATTCGTACAAAACGTAATGCCAGCAGGTATGGTTGGTCTTCTTATGTCAGCAATGTTCGCTGCAACGATGTCTTCTATGGATTCAGGTTTGAACCGTAACGCTGGTATCTTTGTAATGAACTTCTACAGCCCGATTCTTCGTAAAAATGCGACTCAGAAAGAGCTGGTTATTGTAAGTAAGATAACGACTATCATGATGGGTATTTTCATCATTGCGATTGGTCTATTCATTAACTCTCTGCGTCACTTAAGCTTGTTCGATATCGTAATGAACGTAGGTGCGTTGATTGGCTTCCCAATGCTTATCCCTGTCCTACTAGGTATGTGGATTCGTAAGACACCTGACTGGGCTGGTTGGTCTACTCTAGTGGTTGGTGGTTTCGTTTCTTACATCTTCGGTATCTCTCTGCAAGCAGAAGACATCGAGAACCTATTTGGTCTAGAAACAGCGCTTACAGGCCGTGAATGGAGCGACTTGAAAGTAGGTCTTAGCTTAGCTGCTCACGTAGTGTTCACAGGTGGTTACTTCATCATGACTTCTCGCTTCTACAAAGGCCTATCGCCAGAGCGTGAGAAAGAAGTTGACCAACTATTCACTAACTGGAACACGCCGCTTGTAGCGGAAGGTGAAGAGCAACAAAACCTAGATACTAAACAGCGTTCAATGCTTGGTAAGCTTATCAGCACAGCAGGTTTCGGTATCCTAGCAATGGCTCTGATTCCAAACGAACCAACAGGACGCTTGTTGTTCCTACTATGTGGTTCAATGGTACTAACCGTTGGTATCCTATTGGTTAACGCATCTAAAGCTCCGGCTAAGATGAACAACGAGTCAGTTGCCAAATAGCTAAACAGCTAAACAGCTAAATAAGCAGCTAACAAGTTAAACCAAAATGAAGCCCATGTTATTCGATAACATGGGCTTTTTGTTTGTCTTCGGTTTATCAAAACGGAATATGAAACGCACCTCGATCAATGCTCACAAGCTATAGAAATACCTATCTCCTGCCCTCGTTTCATCTTCTTTTCCAACCTTTCCAATGGTTTGATCTCTTTCTCTGATTGTTTCTGTTACTTTGAATGACAACACAAACACAACAGACAATTACAATGAAAAAAACATCACTATTACTTGCTTCCATTGCTCTGGCACTTTCTGGTGTCGCACAAGCTGACCAGCTAGAAGATATTCAAAAATCAGGCACGCTTCGTGTGGGCACTACTGGCGACTACAAGCCTTTCTCTTACTTCGATGGTAAAAGCTACTCTGGCTACGATATCGATGTTGCACAGCACATCGCGGAGCAATTAGGCGTTGAATTGAAGATTGTTCGTACCACATGGAAAGATCTACTGACCGACCTAGACGACGATAAGTACGACATCGCGATGGGCGGCATTACGCGTAAAATGCAGCGTCAGTTAAACGCGGAACAAACTCAAGGCTACATGACCTTTGGTAAGTGTTTCTTGGTTGCGAAAGGCACCGCAGAACAGTACGACAGCATTGAGAAAGTGAACCACTCTTCTGTTCGTGTGGGCGTGAACATTGGCGGCACTAACGAGATCTTTGCCGACGCGAACTTGCAGAACGCAAGCTTCACACGCTACGAGAACAACCTCGACGTACCGAAAGCAGTAGCAGAAGGCAAAGTTGATGTGATGGTGACAGAAACCCCTGAAGGTCTGTTCTATCAGGTAACTGACGAACGTCTTGAAGCGGCCCGCTGCGAAACCCCGTTCACCAACAGTCAGTTCGGCTACCTGATTCCTAAAGGTGAACAACGTTTGTTGAACACGGTGAACTTCATTATGGATGAGATGAAATTGAAAGGTGTTGAAGAAGAGTTCCTGATCCACAACTCCCTTAAGTAACTCTTTTCAATTTATACCGTAACAAAAAAGAGGCCAGCAATGCTGGCCTCTTTCGTTATGGTTCAATGGTTCGCTTTAACCGTGAGTTATCACATTCTGCTGTACCAATGCATCCAGAATGTCCGAAGGCATGGTGCTACTTAAGGTTAGCTGTGGCGCAAGGTCTTCAACCACAATCACCTGTTCCGTAGTACCTAAGCCATCCGGGTTGATCGTAAGCTCAATATCATCCCCGTCCACTTTCGCGTCTATTTGTTGTAGCAACGCGGTCATGTCTGGAGATGTATTTTTAAGCTCCGGCAACACTTCTCTCAAGTCAATGCTGTCCCCTTCCGACAAATCAAAGTCGGTAATCGTATCTTCAACACCATCTTCGATGTTAAGCCATACGAACGAGTCCATACCATCACCACCAGTCAGAATGTCTGAGCCTCCGCCGCCAATCAGGGTGTCGTTACCGTCACCGCCAACAAGCGTATCGTCACCTGCGCCACCTTCAAGTCGATCATTCCCTGAACCACCCGTTAAGTCAGTCGCATTAGCACCAGCCAGTAACTGAACATCATCGGTTTCCGAAGCCAAGTTAATATCAACTGCGTTAGACACAATGTTCAAGTTAAGGTCAATCGATGCAGAGGTTGCTGTATCGTTGTTGTCAGTCTCTTCAGAAACCGCCTCGACTTTCAGTGTGTAGTTACCTGGAGTTTGAGAAAGCCCAACCGCTTGCAAGCTTTCAATTGCATCTGCCGTTGCTACCCAAACACCACCGCCAAGATCCGTCACAGAACCCGCAGCACTGGTGATTTGAGCGCCAGCAGGTACATCACTGATATGCAGCGTTAGCTCTTCTGTAATGTCCGTTAAGGCTGCGATAATCCCAACTAAAGGAATGCCACTCGCACTCACAGACTGACTCGCAGTAATGTTTCTCACGTAGTTAGTCGCACTATCGATAGACAGGGTTGGTGCATTCGCCACTGGCGTCACCGCGATGTTGTAAACCACAGGTGCTGTCTCTATCGCAATACCTGAAGGGTTGCCGCTGTCTTTGGCAACAACTTCTAATCCAATGCTATTGGTTGGAGACAGGCTCGCATCAAGGAAAACACCATTTGGACTGGTTGGCGTATCAATCAACGCATTCAGGTCACTCAATGTCCCCACTAAGATGACTGAACCCGTGTTGTTGCCGTTAACAACAACCGTCGTCACTGCTGGAAGTGATACATTCAATGTACCGTAATCCACCGTCAGCGTGACGGTCATCAGATCATCAGAAAATGTATCTACATAATCAGGGTCACTGACATTGATACCACTCAACAGTTGACCAGCATCCTCGTCAATAACCGTAGTGACACTGTCACCATTAACGACCGGTGTATCGTTCACTCCATCGACAATCGCGGTGATCTCCGCTGTATCCGTTAGGAAGTCATTAGCGCCGTTGGTTGTACCATCATCCTCTACGGTATAGGTAAACTTAACGTTGCCGTTGTATTCATCAGCTGCCGTAAATACCCAGTATGGGCCAGTGATCGTAGCATCATCAGCACCACCTACGTTCTCGAAGCGTTGTAGTTGACCTTGGCCTTCATCGAGCGCCAGATTAGTCACGGTAATCGTGTCGTTTTCCGGATCGCTCGTCGCAGCAATTAAATCGCCCTCTTTGATGATCAACTGACCTTCTTCAAGGATGTTGCCTAAGTCGATGTCCGTTGCTACAGGAGCGTCATTCACTTCCGTTACTTCAAGACTAATTTCAGCACTGTCGGTTAGGAAGTCATCCGCGCCATTAGTTGTACCGTCATCAGTAATTGAGTAATTGAATTTAACGTCACCGTTAAAGTCGTTGTCCGCTACAAATAGCCAGAATGGTCCGGTAATCGCCGCGTCATCGGCGCCACCTGCATTTTCAAAGCGGGTTAGTTGGCCTTGTCCCTGAGTCAGAGTTACACCAGTTACTGTTAAGTTGTGGTTTTCTGGGTCAGAGCTTGCTGCAATTAAATCCCCTTCAACAATGACGATTTGACCATCTTCTGCAATCGAACCTAAATCAACGTCTGTCGCGACAGGTGCATCATTCACTTCCGTCACCTTAATGGTGAACGTAGTTTGATTAGTTTGAGCCGTATTCGGATCACCCGCGTCAATCAAGCCGTTATTACCACCATCATCGAGCGTTGCATTGATCGTGACTAAACCACTCTGGTTGAGGTAATTCTGGTCTGGATCGGGTTTGAACGTCACTGCTCCATTGGTCAATGCGGTATTGATGTCGGCTTCTTTACCGGTAATCACCAATGAGCCACCAGGTTGCAATACAAACGTCACGTCAGGTGAGCTCGTAAACTCAAACACACCTTGCGCTCCCGGAAGTGTTTGATCGACTTGCAACGTAAGAACATACGGAGCGTCTGGATTATCAAAGTTAGCATCAACGTCGTAGATACTAAAGTTGTCAATCGCCACACCACTTGAGTCTTCTTGCGTTTCAATGTTGGTGACATTCACAAACGTCGGCTGGTCGTTGATCGGATCAACCACTAAATCAACATCGAAACTGGTTGGTGTACCCAAATATTCGGTGTTATCAGCGTCAGTATCAACAGAGCGAACGGTAATCTGCAGCGGGCCATTAATGCCTAATACATTACCCGTATCGCTATTGTGTTCACCTGAATTGAATACGATCTTATCGAGCGACTGTGCAGGAACATCAAGTGTCCAAAGCTGCGTAACTGGATCATAACTAGCCAAGGTTGTGCCGTCTGGATAATAGATAGAGGCATCTTGAGGAACGCCCGCAACTTCTACTCGAAGTGTCTCTGGTGCATTCTCGGTATAAGTGCCGTTGCCCGTTGCAGATAGCTCTTTATCCAAAATCGTCGCATTGATTTCGATATCAATGTTTTGACCTTCGTTACCTGTCACAGAATCTGTTGGATTAGTATCAACATCATCACCCACAGGTACCACATGCAGCTTAAAGCTTGGCAGATTTGATGCTGCAGTAGGCACACCCAACAAAGATTCTTGAGTAAATACGGCAACACCAAATTCAGCCGTACCACTGAAGTCCTTAGGCGGTAAAATCGAAATCTCACTCAAGTCGAACGATAACCCTGATGCTTGAGGTAGTTGAACACTCCACTCACCACCACCATTATTCTTCACCGTGTATGCCGAACCAGCATCTGCACGCATCTGGAAGCCATCAGGTACATCTGTAAACTTAATCGACACAAACTGTTCTGAGCCATCAAGGTCAGTCAGTGCAATCGATACAGGCCCTGTGCCCGACAAAGAAATCAGCTGGTCCTCAGTACCCGTAATCTCGATAACATCAGGATCGCTACCCGGGCCAGTGACAGACACGTCATCCACCACAGGAACGACTTCAAAACTGACATTGGTAGAGAAAGTATCGGTATCAGTCGCGCTGCCAGTTGGCGAAGCTGCATCATTGTATGTAGCAGTATCGGTAATCGTCCCGCTGACATTCACTTGCACCTGATTTACGTCATTATCTGTTGGGTAATTTAACGCCGGTCGGAATAGTACATTATCCAACGCGCCTGCATTAATCTCAGCTTCATTAAAGGTCACCGATGTGCCAATCGATACCCCTGCGCTGGTATAGAAAGCCCCAACACTCGTGTCATTTAACGTCAGTGTGATAGAGGTGAATTTTTCGTCACCACCTTCAACTCCGCTTACTTGGTCATCAATGGTCGAGCTGAAATCAAGTTGGATATAGGTATCTTCGTAGCCGACTGGATCTTGCCCTGCTTGACCGTCGGTATCGACAGGGTTAAACGAATCGTCAAGCGAACCAACGACAGTAACGTCAATATCTGGGTTACCTTCAACATCAGGAGCAACTTTAATGACTACTTCTGTCACTAGAGTTTTCTCATCCCCCGACAATACGTCTTTAGTTACTATCGTCAACGGCAACCTAAAGTCGCCGGAGTAGTCGGCTGGTAAGTTAAGCAGTAGTCCAGAGAGGTCGGTCGAGACCCCTTGATCGACGGTAGTCTGGAATACATATTTGCCATTAACAAAGTCTAGGTCGCTGCTTCCCGATAAACTAATTGGGAAGGTGACTTCGTTCACCGCTCCTGGATTAATGGTCACACTGTCATCAATAATGATGGTCACTTGATCAGTTGAGTCATCTTCGCCCGAGAAAGTAATTAAACCATTCAATGCCGTACCTAGATCTAACTGGGTGTCCTCAATCGCATCAACAACACTGTCTGGTGTTATATCAATATCGGCTGCAACCTTAGTGCTCCCAGCCACCACTTGAGGGAATGACAGAGTGACTTCTCCGTCCCTACGAGCGGCCGTAGATGACTCAACCTCAGCACCATCACCTCGGTCTATTACCGTGCTAAAGATATCCATCTTGATGTCATTGAACCCTCCTGCCCCGCTGTTTCCTGAAGGAAGAACAAGGCCGTTCGGTGCACTGATGCTAAATATGTCTTCATTCGTTACAACCCAGCGCCCATTGCCTTCATAAGCAGCGCCAATAACGAGCAGTTGATTGAGTACAGCATCTGATAGCTCCGAACCGTCCACGTTTGTTAATTCAATAACTAACTGGTCAACTTCTTCGATAGCGGACGAAGCATCTGTTTCTTGATATCGAATGACGAACTCATCCGTAACCGATGTATTATCGCTGTTGGTTGTGAACTTAAGCACGCCAGTGTTTGCATCAGCAACTACGGTTGCTAGTGCTCCAGTACCCAGCACATCATCGACGATAAGCTTGTTGCTAGCGTCTTTCGGCTCAACGACTGGACGTACGATAACATCAATCGAGCCCGTGATTGTCGCGATAGCGATGCCCTGACCAGGATCAGTCGCATCAACATACTCATGATCTCGCTCTTCGATCATGACAACCGTATTAAGCTTAAAGTCGGTGCTCGAGTCTTGTTCAGGTGTGATCTGAATAAAATTATTGTTCAGTGCAATTTGAGTAAACTCTTCTGCCGTCTGTCCACTCTTCGGCGTAATGGTTAAAGTGCCTGCTGAAGCATCGTAAACCCAAGTTACATCGCCATTAACCACAACACTTTCAACATCTGTCGGAATGGCACTGATCACAATAGAAGTGAAATGCTCATCATCATCAATATAATCAGTACCCTCTGGGTGCCAATCAATACTGATCGCCGTATCTTCATCGCCATTAGTGACTGTGCTGTACGTCGCTGAGGTATCGATTCTAGGTTCGACTAACACTCGCACTTCTTGGTCAAACGTAAGCGTATGACCGTCATTCTCAGTCACGATCACTTTACCCTGAATGTGAATGTTCTCTGTTGAAGAATCGACAGGTCTGATGCGGATTCCTGAGGTTTTACCTGCGTCAGTGATGTTCGCTTCGTAGATAGGTTTAGAAAGATCGGGGCTACCACCCGGACCGGTTTCGTAACCGACAAAGTTAAGGTCAATAATGGTACCGTCACCGTCTTCCAGAATAACGCCATCAGGAATACCCGAGAGGATAACGGTTATGGATTCTGAACCATCGTCAGGTAATGGGGTTTGATCTACTGCTGCAGGATCAGGTCTTCTCTCTCCCGACAACACGGTGAAATCAAGCTCGGCGTAGCTGTCTCCATTCTGGCTCTCTTGGATCGTGGTTTGAACACCAGGTGTTGTGCCATCGGTGATTGCTGTCCAAGCCGTACCGTTTGTACCGCCATAAGGAATATCTGCAACCCCTTTAACCTCAACGTTAACCGTTTTAGTTCCTAGGATTTCTTCATCAACTTGTGCACCAGTAGAGAGGTTCGCAGTGTCTTTAACCACACCGGTTACATCAAAAGTAAAATCGACATTGCTGTGTTTAGTCGGAACAATCTCTACGTTGGCGAGATCGGAATACGCCACTTCCTGATAATCAATACCGTTAATGGTGATTGTAGGAACTGGGGTCGTAGTTCCAAGGAAATAAAGCACCGCCCCTTCGGTAATATTACTGATACGAACAAATAGCTCTTCTGAACCATCAGTGTCCACTGAGCCGTTCATTGTGATGACTTCGTCTAGCGTGAAGGCATCTTTGTTGTCCAGAGGACCTAGGTAGTCTGGGTCATCAATATTGTCTTCGTTAATACGAATCCTGTTAACACTGAATGAACCAGGATCCGCGTCGGCAGTCACATCAATGATAATATTTTGCTCAACAGAGCGAGCGGTCGTTTTGTCTAACCCGCCGTTCGCTGAGTCATCGTATGGGTTAAGCGTCTCTTCCGTAATTGCCGTCGCTTTGAACTCAATTTGTCCAGAGAAGTTGTCGATTGGGTTAACGACTGTGCTATTGATATCAGCAGATGCGATGATATAAACACCATTAACAGGCGTTAACACATTGCCATTTTGATCAAGTAACTCAAACTTCCCATCACCCTGAATCGCTTCAAGTTCATAGGTAATCGTCTCAGTATTACTGTTATCTTGCGATTCAGCATTCAGCTGCAACGTAACATTGTCTTCATCTTCATTCACTTGATACTGATAAGTACTGTTGGCGTCATCCCACGTTGCAATATCCGCTACCGCTTCAATCTCGATTCTGAAGTTTGAGTTAACGGTGTGATCCGTATTGCCATTTTTCTCAATTTCTAGCTCATAACGAACGCGCCCACCAGTTTCATCCGAACTAGCGTGTTGGTCCGGAACAAAGAACAAGTTGTCTATCGTCGCAATAGTTTGTCTTGGTTCATTCGGATTTGGAGCAAAGCTTTGTTCGAGTTGAGGAGGACCAAATATAATGCTCCCATTTGACTCAGGCACTAATTCAATGTAGTCAGCACCATCAAAGTAATAAAAAGTACCTTGATGACTATCACCTCCGTTCGGGCTTTTAATCGTCAACTGGCCAATAGATTCAGCGTTATCTTGGTCATACAGACTAACTTGCAGCGCAACTTGAGCTGGCGCATTAGGCAAACCATTTTGGTTATCTTGAATATTCTCAAGAGTCGGCTCATCGCCTGTTGCATAAGGTATGGTTGAGTCTCTACCCGCATCCTCGAAGGTCGTCACTTTCAGAGCGATTCTTGTAGAGTCCCTATCAGTAATCGTTATATCTAACGGTGTTTCAGAGGTATCTAAATCGCCATCCGTCGCAATCACATTAATCGAAAAATCGATGGTGTCTAGGCCGTCATGATCGAGATAGCCGTTAGCTCTAAATTCAACCTCGCCATTTGAGTTGATACGCAAACGCCCTAGCTCACGGGTGTCCACGCCACCACTACCATCGTCGGTTTGTTCGTACACTCGTACTTGTTGACTACCGCTATTTAAATCGAAACTGCTGCTGTACGGCCCGCTGTTTCCTGTACGGAAAACAATATCTGCACCATTACTGGTAATGCCCTCAATTCGACTCAGTACCGCGCCATCCGCGCCGACATCCGTCGCATTAGCAAACATGTCAACTTTGGAATTACCATAGCCCTGGCCTTCAATTCGTGTGATCGATTGAGTTGTCACCAATGGAACATCATCAGTCACCGTGATTTTCAAATCGATCGCGTTTGATTGGTCTTGATCAAAATCTTCTGCAACAACAGAAAAGTTAAGGTCAATTGCGTTTTCATTCGCGCCATCAGGGTGCTTAAGTGGTTTAAACAATTCAAACTGATAGCTGTTATCCGAGGTATCGAAAATAATCTCAAACACAGCTTCATTACTCGTTGCAGTTTGAGCAACGTAAGTAAATGTTGTGCCGCTTTGTGAAACAGCTAGCCACTCTAAACTTTCTCCGTCGGAGGTTAAGCCAGTCAGAACCAAGTCTTCATCAACCAGTTCATACTTCACAACACCATCGGCACCTTCATCGACCGTGAACAGTCCGTTGATAATTGTGTCTTCAGATTGATCCGAACCAATGCCAGTAAGATCGTCTTCATCGACAACCGTTTCACCCGTTGGCGCACTCATTACTGGCGCATCGTCTAGCACCTCGATTGGCAATACATATTGGTTAGAATCATCACCATCACCATCAACAGCAACAACATCAAACGGTATTGTTAGTGTATCGAGGTTGCTCGGTGTCGTGCCGTGATTGAGAGGGCCAAGCAAGGTAAACGTGTAAGCACCATCATCAGTCAACACTAATGTGAAAATTGGCGTTCCGCTTGGGTCAGTTACACCTTGGTAGGTGGTCGCGTTAGCAGCACCTGTGATCTCAGTGATCTTAATACCTTCATTACCAGACGATAGCGTCGCTTCTAGAGTTGAGATATTGCGTAGTTCGTAAACCTCTACTTTGTCTGCACCTTCTGTCGTAACAAATGCACCTGTCGCCTGAGCGACAACAGAGCCTAAGTCGTCTTCATCAACGACAAATGTACTCGCAACCGTCGTATCAGTGATCGTTGGCGCATCATCGAGCACCTCAATTGGCAATACATATTGGTTAGAATCATCGCCGTCACCATCAACGGCCACAACATCAAACGGTATTGTTAATGTATCGAGGTTATTTGGTGT
>NZ_JBFRSX010000084.1:0-2184 GCF_041473835.1 Vibrio sp. 10N.222.55.A1
CCATCAAAGTGACGATTAATGGCACCAATGACCGCCCTACTATCTCAGGTACCTCAAGTGGCGCGGTGATCGAACAGGGCTTGAACACGGCAGGAAACCCCGATGCGACAGGGAGCTTAATCGCGACTGATATAGATAAGTCCGACACCGTTACGTGGGCAATCAATCAACCCCAAGGTCAATGGGGAACGCTGTCGATTGATCAGCATGGTCATTGGCACTATCAGCTAGACAATTCAACCGGCGGTGCCGCGGATAAACTCGCGGCTGGTGAACATCAGTCTGAATCATTCTGGATCACCGCTACCGATTCAACAGGAGCGACAGTCCCTCATAAAGTCGTTATCGATGTGCAAGGCAGCAACGACAAACCAATTGTCAGTGCGTGGACTCAGCTTCCTGCGGGTAAAGAGGATCAACCCGTAACCATCAAGGCTTCTGACTTGCTAACACATGCAAGCGATGTGGATAGTAGCGATGTATTGCACGTGACAAATTTGCAAGCGACACACGGTAGCCTGACTGATAATAAAGATGGCACTTATACCTTCACGCCAGATAAAGATTTCAATGGTGAGATTCGACTCACCTATGATGTGGTTGACGGCCATGGGGGCAGCGTCAGCACTCAAGCTAAGTTTGATCTTATCGCAACTCCAGATAACGCGATTATTACCGACGCACAAGCCAATGCAGACTTACGGGGAGTAACTGAAGATCGCGGCTATATAGATACCCACTACCAACTGCATTACGACGGCAGATTAAACATCCAAGACCCTGATAAGGGAGAGGCACAGTTTGATCCGAATATAGGCTCACAAACCTATCAAGGTATTGGCTACGACACCAAACTGGGTGGGCACATACTGCTCATGCGCGACGGTCACTACACCTATACCCTCGACAACCGTAATATACAGAACTTAGCGCAAGGCGAAGTTAAACACGATTCAGCCATTATACGCTCAGCAGATGGTACAACACACACGATAGAGCTAACGGTTCATGGTACCAACGATGCCCCAACCATCAATGCTCAGTCCCACTCAGTGACTGAAGGTGGAAGCGTTCTAAATGGACAAATGGTTGGCCAAGATATTGATACCGGTGCGGCCTTGACTTACAGCGCACCGCAGATTGATGGCTTGGTGGTTAATCCGGACGGCAGTTATAGCTTCGATCCTGCTCACTCTAGCTATCAATCGTTAGCATCAGGTGTCACGAAGACATTGACTGTTCCAGTAACAGTCACAGACGAGCATAATGCGAGCAGCACTCAAAACCTCTCAATAACGATTACAGGGGTTAATAATTCTGCCGTTATCGGCGGTGTCTATACTGGAGATGTTCATGAAGGGCATACCTATACAGCACCAGATGGTACAATGTCTGGTGGCTACGTCGATGATCGCTCACCAGATCATATGCATGGAAACATCGGCAAATTATGGAACGACGAAATACACACTGATGGTCACCTGAACATTGTTGATCCAGACTCCGGTGAAAGCCATGCCCAAACCGGCGTTTATTACGGCACTCATGGTCGTGTCATACTTCAGAGTAACGGAGATTGGAGCTACTACGCTTCCATAGGCCAAGACGCAACAGGTAGAAAGATTGATCACCTCGGCCAAGGTGAATCGATAACGGATACTGTCACCGTCAAATCGGCTGATGGCACCACTCACGATATTGTTGTCACCGTTCATGGCGATAACGACCGTCCGTATTGTTCTGGTGAAGTGCAACTGAACAGCGGTAAAGAAGATCTTGCTCAAACCATCACAGCAACCGAGCTAATCGCTAATACTGTTGACGTAGACGCCAACGATGCAGGTAAGCTCACTATCGCTAATTTGCATGCTGACCATGGCTCGATTCAAGACAATCACGATGGAACCTTCACCTTCACTCCAAGCCACAATTACAACGGCAGCGTCCACTTCACCTACGATGTGAAAGACGCGCATGGTGGTACAACACACACTGGCGCATCAACGACGCTCTCGGCTGTTGGCGATAAAGCCCAAATCGCTGGCGTTGATACTGGTTCAATAACCGAAAGCAGCGCGGGTGTCGACATGTCACCTGACTATGCTCACTCAGGCATAGCCACACTTGGCAATACAACACTCTATGCGGATGGCAAGCTGACCATTACAGACCCCGATGTAGGCG
>NZ_JBFRSX010000085.1:0-17419 GCF_041473835.1 Vibrio sp. 10N.222.55.A1
GGAAAGCCGCGATGAACCTAAAATAATCGGAACAACTAGCCAGCTTAGAAGAACGATAAACCTGATGTTCTATCGCTATTAACTATTAGAAGATCTATCGATCATTATCAGCATCGAACAATATCGTATAAGTAGAGTGACTGATCGCCCCCCTTCCCCTGAATGTTAAACGATGCAATAGAGTTGCTATATTTGATGGATCAAGGCCTTCAAACTAGAGTTTAGGCTGACCAAAAGATCAGGCAATATCCTCGTATTCGATCCCTCTGCCGCTAAACCCCACTATGCTACTCATTATAAAGTCACTGAGCACTCCAGCCAAGAATGCCATAAAGGTTGCCCTAGCATTTTGTTTAGCTATCTACCTTGCGTTGTATTTTAACCTTGAGAAGCCTTACTGGGCGGCTATCGTGGTCAATATATTGGCCATCACTGATACTATTACTGCTGGCAAGAAAAAAGGCATTCTCAGATTGTTGGGGACGCTTTGTGGCGCGTTTGTCGGGCTTTGGTTAATCGCTGTTTTTGGGCAAGATCGATATTATTTTTTAGCAAACATCGCACTGTTACTCGCAATTTGTATATACATGGGTTCCGATCCGGTCATCGGCTATGCTTACATTACGGCATTTATTGTCTGCATCCTGCTGGCGATATCTGGCAGCTTTGATGGTGTAGCTACATTTAATATTGCGGTACTAAGGCTGCAAGAAACCCTGCTTGGCTTCGTGGTCTATACGACCATCTATAGCGTGGTTTGGCCTGAGGATGATGACACACGCTTTAACAACGAAGTCAGTGTTGTTTTAGAGGCGATGTCTCCCCTCATTCATTCACTCGCTTACAATGACTCAGCGCAGCGTTTCCAGTTACACACGAGCTGCGAGTTAAATATTGAAAGCCCGACCTTCAAAGCGCTGAACGATCTGATGCGCCTGCCCGATTTGCATGGCCGTATGCCTGCCAGAAAGCAGTGGAAGCATCAACAGCAAACTCAAGCAATCTGGGTTGCCAAACAGTTACTGCAAAACGCCCATGATCAAGGGGTTGATCACAATGATTTTTCGATACTTAACCAGGCTATGGCTTTTATTGAAGCATCATCGGTTAATGTCGATTACAAGCCCCCTTTTCCAGAGACAGTCAAACAATTCTACCAGGGTAACTTTAAGAAAAAGCGCTTATTTGCCCGATTACTTGACAACAGCCAGCAACGATTAAGCAATACGTTAGTCGGCACAATGAGCTTCATCTCAGCAATTCTAGTCTGGATATATCTACCAATATCATCGGGAAGTCTGTTCATCATTAACAGTGCCATTTGCGCCTTGATATTAAGCAACATGCCTAGGCAAATGATAAAGCACTGGACCATTGGCTACTTAGCCTTTGGGTCACTGTTCCTCATTCAGTATGTTCTGCTGTTACCTTCGATGACCGAAGTATGGCAATTAATGGCATTTTACTTTGTTAATGTCTTTACGGTGTATCGCCTGTTCGCTGGTAATCAGTGGATGGTCTATCGAGTTCTCGGGGGCAACCTATTAGTAATGATTACCATGAGCGCAACGCAACTTGTGCCTGTTTATGACGTCACTACCCCTTTGAACCTACTCATTTATATGATGGTTGCACTGGCTTTCATCCGCTTTTACACCCGCTTAATACACCGTAAAAGTTAACCACTATAACCTCACACAAAGACCACTAAGGCATAAAGTAATGAAAATGAGTAAATGCTCTGCGCTTGTCGTTATCGACCTGCAACAAGGTATCGTTGATCAATTACCGGAAACCGTGTCCCGACCGATCATAGAGAATAGCCTTGCTCTCTGCGATGCATTTGATGATGCTGATTTACCCGTAATTATTGTTAATGTAGCCGGTCGTCCACAAGGCCGAACGGAACTGCAAAATAAAGCGGCTCAGCCTGACGCATCAAAGATCGTATGGGGAGAGGTCATCGAAAGCCTGCGCCTAAACCCTAATTATCGCTATCTAACCAAATATTCCTGGGGTGCATTTACCAACACAGATTTGCAGAAGCAGCTTTGTGAGCAAGGTATTACGGATATTTATCTGACCGGGGTAGCAACAAGTATTGGGGTCGAATCAACGGCTAGACAAGCATTTGAACTGGGTTATAACGTGGTGATTGTCGAAGATGCGATTGCAGATATGAACCCGATGAACCACCAGCACAGCTGCCAAAATATATTCCCAAAACTCAGTGTTTTAGCAAAAGCTCAAGACTTGCTATAACTGTCTCGTCCTAAAATACGTTGACCGTATTTTCATTAAACAATAAAAAGCCGACAGCGAATTAAGCTGTCGGCTGATGATCGTTCTATCTCAAGTACATTCTATCTCAAACAAGAGAAATAGGATTAAGCGTTAGCTTCACGCTCAGCGATGAACTCAAGAGCCATCTTGATACGAGCGATTACGCGCTCTTTACCAACAAGCTCCATCACAGCATCAACAGAAGGAGACTGACCGCCGCCTGTTACTGCTACGCGAAGTGGCATACCGATTTTACCCATGCCGATCTCTAGCTCTTCACATACTGCTGCGATAACACCGTCTTTGATGTTTGCAGTCGTGAAATCTTCAAGCGCTTCAACCTTAGCAAGCGCAAGCTCTAGTGGGCCTTTAGCAACACCACGTAGGTGCTTCTTCGCTGCGCCAGCTTCAAACTCAGAGAAATCTTCGTAGAAGTAACGAGATTGCTCAGCAAGTTCGATAAGCGTGTTACAACGCTCGCCAACTAGCTTGATCACTTCAGTGATAGCTGAACCGTTTGTTGTATCGATCTTCTGTGCGTCTAGGTGCCATTGCAGGTATTTTGCAACGTACTCAGGCTCAGATGTCTTGATGTAGTGGTTGTTCAACCAAAGTAGCTTATCAGTGTTGAATGCAGAAGCAGACTTGCTGATAGCGTTCAGGCTGAAGAATTCAATCATCTCTTCTTGAGAGAAGATCTCTTGGTCACCGTGAGACCAGCCTAAACGAACTAGATAGTTGTTTAATGCATTTGGTAGGTAACCTTCATCGCGGTATTGCATTACAGAAACAGCACCGTGACGCTTAGAAAGTTTCGCACCGTCATCACCAAGAATCATTGCACAGTGAGCGAACGTTGGAACTGGCGCGCCTAGTGCTTCATAGATGTTGATTTGACGAGGTGTGTTGTTGATGTGGTCTTCACCACGAACAACGTGTGTGATACCCATGTCCCAGTCATCCACTACTACTACGAAGTTGTAAGTTGGTGCACCGTCTGTACGACGAATGATCAGGTCATCAAGTTGGCTGTTTGCGATTTCAATGCGACCACGGATTTGGTCATCAAATACTACGCTGCCTTCTTTAGGGTTACGGAAACGGATAACGCACGCATCGCCTTCTTTTGCTGCTTCGTTTGCTGCAACAATTTTAGGGTGGTTAGCATCGTAGCGAGCCATTTCTTTGTTTTCTTCTTGCTCTGCACGAATTTCATCAAGCAGCTCTTTAGACGCGTAGCATTTGAATGCTTTGTCTTCAGCAAGTAGCTTATCAACCATTTCGTTGTAACGGTCAAAACGCTTAGATTGGTAGTAAGGACCTTCATCCCATTCCATACCCATCCATTGCATGCCTTCTAGAATTGCATCAACCGCTTCTTGAGAGTTACGCTCAAGGTCTGTGTCTTCGATACGTAGAACGAATTCACCGCCTTGGTTTTTAGCGAATAGCCAAGAGTAAAGTGCAGTACGTGCACCACCAACGTGAAGATAGCCAGTTGGGCTAGGAGCAAAACGAGTTTTAACCGTCATTTAAATACCTTGATTATGTAGGTGATTCTTTTAGTGCTCGCCATTACAAAGCCTGTAACAGAAAAATATCACTAAATTTTGGGCGCTATTTTATCACCACCGCTTAAATCTACAATCAGTAGTGAATGATTAATGCGCTGTTGTTGTACGAAAGCCGTTATTGAAAGGCCAATTACGCCCTTAAAGTCGTAAATAGATAGTCTTAGCAAGTAGATTATAGCCGCACATTCTTAATTTCCCTCTTCCATTCCAAACTGAAACCACCAGCTAGCACTCCACCAAGATCAAATTCTTGAATTTATGTTTGACCTTACCCTTACGGGAAGGTTTATGTTAGGCGTAGATGAGAATTGGAGTATCGATATGAACTACTACACAACGGCGCTCAACGGCCTAAATTGCATGGGTTGCGCGAAGAAAGTTCGCACACTGTTTAGCGATCTCGACAGCACGATGATTAATGACATATCGCCGACCTACATCGATATTTCGACTCCATTTAGTTACATTCAGCTCAACGAACAGTTAGCAACGCTTGGCTATTCTATGGGTAATCAGCTGCACCTTTCGCTATCCGGTCTGAGTTGCGGCAAGTGTGTGAGCAAACTGACTAAAGCGCTTGAACAAACTGAGCAAGCCTTAAACCTAGAAGTCAGCAAACAGGAATTATCACTGGTTACTCTGCTTTCTGAGTCTGAGGTGATTAAGCTGGTCGAAAGCCTGGGTTACCACGCAGCTCCCTACTCAGAAACGAATGACCTTTCATCGAGTTCAGATTTAGAAGACGAACAAGCAGATAAAAAGAGTGAAGATAAAACCGCAGCTAGCCAATATACCTATCACCTTGTTCTTGAGGGGATGACTTGTGCGAGTTGTGTCTCTTCGGTAGAGAAAGCACTGAAAAAGAATGAGTTTGTCGACCAAGCTCAGATCAACCTTGCCGAACAAACTGCCTTGGTTTTCACCTCCAAAACACGTGATCTCATTGAAAACAAGCTCATCGAATCAGTCAAAGCTGCGGGGTATGGCGCCGAGTTTGTTGATGATGCGGCAACACAACAACAAAAACAGCAAGAGCAACAACTTCGCACTCAACAGGCCTTCCTAAAAAATTCAGTGAGTGCGCTACTGCTTGGGGCACCGCTAATGGCATGGGGCGTGTTCGGCGGCAGCATGACCATTGCCACATTTAACGATCAACTGGCTTGGGGCTTGGTTGGTGTCGTTTGTTTGATACTGCTTGCTACCTCAGGTCGTAGCTTCTTCACGAATGCTTGGCAGTCTCTCATGTATAAGCGCGCGACCATGGATACCTTAGTCGCTCTAGGTACAGGCGCAGCATGGTTCTATTCAATGTTGGTTGTGCTGATTCCATCATGGTTTCCAGAACCATCTCGCCATGTCTACTTTGAAGCAAGCGCAATGATCGTTGGCTTAATTTCTTTGGGTCATTACATCGAAGCCAAAGCCAAAGCGCGTACCACAAAATCTTTACAGGCATTGATTAACTTACAGCCTCAAAAAGCGGTGGTTATTGTCGATGGCAAAGAACAAACCATCGCAGTAGAAGCGATTCAGGTAGGCATGCAGGTACGAGTAAAACCCGGAGAAAAAGTACCGGTTGATGGTGTCGTAGTCTCAGGTGAATCTTATATCGATGAGTCGATGCTGACCGGTGAACCACTGCCCAACGTCAAAACAATAAATGATGGCGTTTCTGCGGGCACTATTAATGGGGATGGTAGTTTAATTATTGAAGCGACTGGGATTGGATCAAGCACCATGCTGGCTCGGATCATTCAAATGGTTCGCCAAGCGCAAAGCAGTAAACCAGCAATCGCCAAGCTTGCCGATTCTATCTCAGCCGTTTTTGTTCCGGTTGTGGTCGCAATCGCAGTTGCTGCCGCCTTAGTTTGGTTTTTTGTTGGCCCACAACCAAGCGCCAGTTACATGTTAGTGGTATCAACGACAGTGCTGATCATCGCTTGTCCATGTGCCTTAGGCCTTGCGACACCACTTTCAATTACTGTCGGCGTTGGCAAAGCCGCTGAGTTTGGCGTTCTGATCAAAGATGCCGATGTGTTGCAATCTGCAAGCAAAATTGATGCTGTCGTGTTTGATAAAACAGGCACCCTAACCCAAGGTAAGCCAACCGTTCAGCAAGCCTTTTATGGCGATTTATCAGAACAAGAATTACTGGCTTGTGCTTATTCAGTAGAAGTAGGATCTGAGCACCCACTTGCCAAAGCCGTTTGCCAATATGCAGAGAGCTTGGAAGTTTCAGTACTCCCACACAGCGAATTTGAAAACCAACGAGGGCTTGGGGTTCAAGCAACAATTAACGGCAAGAAAGTGCAAGTTGGCTCGCTTAAGTACCTCACCCAATTAGGTATCAATACAGAGGTTGGCGCGGATTTCATCGAGCTTTGCCGCTCGCAAGCGTGGACACCTATTTTCATAGTGATTGACCAAAAACTGGAAGGCATATTGGGCATTTCAGACGCGTTAAAAATAGATAGCAAACAGGCGATAGCTCAACTAAAATCCGCCGGAATTCACACTGTGCTATTAACAGGCGACAACGACTCTGTGGCTCAAGCAATAGGTAAAAGCGTCGGTATCGACGAGGTTATCTCGGAAGTGCTTCCAGAGCAGAAAGCTCAACATATTGTTCAGCTTCAACAGCAATATAAGAGTGTTGCGATGGTCGGAGACGGTATTAACGATGCACCCGCTCTTGCTCAAGCAGATATAGGCATAGCAATGGGCAGTGGCAGTGATGTCGCGATTGAAAGTGCGCAAATGACGCTACTCAACTCATCGCCATTATCAGTAAGCAACGCGATCGAGCTATCTCAAGCGACTGTGAGAAACATGAAGCAAAACCTGTTTGGTGCCTTCATCTACAACTCGCTTGGTATTCCTATCGCGGCCGGTGTGCTTTACCCATTTTTTGGATTTCTGCTTAGTCCAGTAGTTGCAGGGGCAGCGATGGCGATGTCGTCAATTACGGTAGTAAGCAATGCCAACAGGCTGAGATTGTTCAAACCAACTCATTCTAATATTAATAAAAACCATATTCATGAGGTTAACCATGATTCGTAAAATTATGACTCTTACTGCACTCGCTGCAATCTCAGGACAGGCTTTGGCTACTGATGTGCTAAACCACAAATCTCCATACTGCGGCTGCTGCACAGAATGGACTGAACATATGCGAGATGCTGGGTTCGATGTTACTGAGAAGCTCCACGATGATATGAACCCAATCAAACAGAAGCTTGGGGTTACACAAGAGCTAGCCTCTTGCCACACTGCAGAGATCGACGGTTACGTATTTGAAGGACACATTCCAGCAGATGACATTAAAGCCTTTCTAGAAAACCCGCCACGTAATGCGATTGGTTTAGCGGTTCCGGGCATGCCAATGGGTTCTCCAGGCATGGAGTATGGCGATAAGAAAGACGAGTATTCTGTGTATGCGTTTAATGAAAAAGGTCAGGTGTTTGAATACCGTCACTACAACGGAAAATAGAACCTAAACAGACCAACACACAGCAATAAAAAGAAGTCATAAAAATAGAGCCTAGCATTCAGTAAACCCAAGACTGTGGTTTACTTGCTAGGCTCTTTGCTTTTGGACAGTAAAGCAAAACTTGTCGCGGCACCAACCGGGCTGTTAGTACCGCTATGTTCCTCTCGCTAATTAGCTAAGAAGTTATTCAACAACAAAGCTATTTAACAAAGAAGCTCACTCGGCCAATAATCTAATCGACTAAGCAGCCAAGTGAATCAGCTTAGAAGCCGTAAGAAGCACCGAATACGAAAGCGTTGTTTTGCTTAGAATCGCCGTTTGCGAAATCTACACCGTTAGCTTGGCTGCGGAACTCAAAGTAAGGTTGAACGCCTTGACGAGTCCATGTTGCACGTAACTCGTGGTCCATTGCTTCAGCTTCGATCATGTATACGTTGTTGTAGCTAAGCGCTAGGTCAGCATTCACTGTGTAAGCAATGCGGTTATCCATGCGGTAGTCAGTTTTATCATCGTTAGAAGTGTCGTCGATGTGTGCACGAGTACGGTTGCTAATAGAGATGCCGTTATCGAAGTTGTAACCGATCTTAACTAATGGACGGAACTGAATGCTCTCGCCTGCAGAGAATAGGTGTTGGTAACCCGCAGCAACCCATAGGTTGTCAGTGATGTTGAAAGCTTGCTCACCACCTACAGTGATGCCTGGAGTAGTATTACCTGCGCCGCCATTTTCAGATTCAAGTTTGCCCAGTTGGATACCATCAAACTCAGAATAAACCGTGAAACCGCCTAGAGAGTTGTCAAACGTGTGACCAGCTTCTAGCGTAGAAGTCATGTCAGAACCGTGGATACGGCCATCGTCATGAATTTGGATGTTACCCGTTACGTAAGAAGAACCAGCAAAAGCACTAGAAGCGAAAGCAAGAGAAAGAGCACTTAGAGCGATAATTTTTTTCATAGTAAACTGCCTTAGTTTAATTTTTTCAGCGGCACATCTTCGGTACATCATTCACCTTCACCGCTTGAGTAGTTGGTAGCCTCCCTGGCATGAAATCTATGTTGCTCGAATTAATTCGCGTTTAAAAATAAAAGACTGGGCAGAGTGATCTCTCTCACTGTCAAAAAAGAAAAAGTTATTTAATACTTTAAAATCAATCTCTTAAAAATATAAAAATTGATAAAAAACTCAAGACAAAAAAACACACAGATCCAGATCACATTATTTCACGTCGCGAAATTAGAATGAGTTAGTTCAATCACACTTGATTTAGAGTTTTTTATGGAGGACTTATTTTTTGAAGAGAATAATGAGAAGCGCGTCACTTTTGCGATGGAACTCACCTTATGTGCATTGTTGACGATATAAACAAAGAGTATTTCTATATGTTTCAGCTTAAGAGAAGTGCCTAACTTAGTTTGGACGAAAAAAAAGCTCCCACTTTTATCTAAATAAGACAATAGCTAGGGAGCTTTTCTATTAATGTTGCTTATCGATTATTTTACCGAAGTCACTCGACTTACTTTCTCGCCACTTTCAGAGATAGAGCGGATGTAAGTTTCGCCAGAAACCGATGGACGTTGTTGCTCATCATACGTTAGCCAGTTTTCACCATCAGCTGAGTATTGAAGCTCTACGCCTGGGAATTGAACGTTCATTGCAAGCTTGCCATCAACCACTTTTGCACCTGGAACTGGTAGTCGGTAATCAATACCCGCTTTTTCTAGCTTAGCTAGCTCACGTTGACCAAGAATATTCGCGAAGCGATTAAAGTCGCTGTTCAACGCTTGCTTATTCACTAAGTTAGTTTCTTGAGAGTATTCAACACCAACCTTGTAGTCGTTTTCCCAATCTGCTCGGTGCCATGCGCGCTCTGCTGCTGCCAATACGCGAGGGAACACCATGTATTCATATTGCTCGTCAGTACGTACTGTTTCTGACCAAAGTTGAGCTGACAGACCGTAGAAAGGTTTCGCTTCAACCTCACCTTTACCACTGAAGCCATTGCCGTCACGGTCTAGAGATGTTTCTGCGTTTTGTGGCATGTTCTCTGGCGCAAAGCCAAACATCTTACGAGTATCGGTTGCACGTGTTGCCCAGTAGTAACCACGTTCTGCTGCGTCTACTTCGTATGGCATATCCATGTATACGTAGTCTGGGTTAGAAACAATTACGTCATAACCTTTCGCAGACCAGTCGTAAACTGATGAAGTGCCGCCCCAGTAAAGAACATCCCAGAAGTTAACGCGCGTACTTTCTGTTGCAAATGCTTCTTCACCTTCGCTGTATTTCAGGCCATCTTGCCACGCTTGGAAGTGTGGAATACCCTTCTCAGCAACAATCTTAGACACCTCTTCTGCAAAGTGGCTTGGCAGGTGACCGAAATCGCTTACTGTACCGTCAGCAATTAATTTCTGACATTGTGGAGATTGTTGGAACGGCTTATCTTGCTTAGATAAATCAATGTTACCTTTCCATGCCACTTTGTCTTCTGCATTAATATCTTGTAAGCCAGCGCCTAACTTAATGTTTTTCGCTTCATCGCCACCAAAGTGCCAAGTCGTTAGCGGTACGCCCGCTTCTTGGTGCATTGTCGCCACTTCAGAGATTACTTTATCGACGAAGTGAGTTGATGACTCCATACATGGGTTAATGAAGCTTTGCTTATCGTAGAACTGAACCGTGGTTACATTCGATGTATCTTGCGGATCCATCAAGCGGTATTCGTTCGCTTCTGCTTCTTTGCCTTCCGCCATGAGACGAGTGTAACGCGCTTCCATTGATACCACAGCTGAACGAGCGTGTGCTGGCATATCAATTTCAGGGATAACTTCGATGCTGCGCGCTTTAGCGTAGCTTAGGATCTCGACGTAATCCGCTTTACTAAAGAAACCAGAGCCAAAGTTGTCTGTTGTTGGACCAGAACCTAGCTGAGGCAGTAAGCAGCTTTGTTCATCCAAATCAAAACAACGATTAGACCCTACATCCGTTAGCTCTGGTAAACCTGGAATTTCTAAACGCCAACCTTCATCATCCGTTAGGTGAAGGTGCAGTTTATTCATCTTGTATGCCGCCATTTGATCTAGCGTTGCTAGGATGGCATCTTTTGAGTGGAAGTTTCGAGCAACGTCCACCATCACACCACGATAATCAAAGCGCGGCGCATCTTTAATTGACAGTTGTGGTAATGATTCAGCGTTCTGACTATCTATTAGGCCAAAAATAGACTGAACTGCGTAGAAAGCACCCGTTTTATCAAACGCTTTAATTGCAATCCCCTCTTCCGAGATGCTTAGTTCATAAGCGCCAGATTTCGCTAAATCACCCGTAAACTGAGTAGGAACAACAGCGACACTCACAGGTAGGTCGCCACTCACATCTACGTTTACCACATCTGCACGTTCTTCAATTGCTGCGAATTGCTCAGCGTCGAATGCGTCTTTAGGTAGGGCAATACCACCAGCAATGCTAACTGAACCTTCACCGGCTTCTACCGACATTGGCGTTGGTAGTAAAGTAGTTGATACGTCTTGCGTTGCTAGATCAGCATTCTTTTCAAAACGCGTCACCGCTGTCGCCATTACGTTATTATCATCAGGCGTACGCTTAAGGTTATTACCCTCTAGACCAGTTACGAACGATGCAACATCTTCTGTATTCAATGATGCAATCATCTTAGGTTCTGCGTTTGGCGCCGTCACGAATGCACCTGGCATAAAGTCAGTTTCAAACAGTTGCCAGTATTCACTCGTTAACGGAAGAACCACTTCTTCACCAGCCGCAAAGCCGTCAAATTTTTCAGTAGGTTCTAGCTTGTGAAGGTCACCAGTAACGCGAGTGATCTTAAATTGCTCATTATCAACATCTAAAATAAGACGAATACTGTGGAAGTAGATGCTCCAATCTTTAGAGTCAATCGCTTCACCGTCATTGGTTAGCGTCATGTTCACTTTATTACATGACGCCCATTCAGCACCTAGGTCCTGACAAGCCAAGCCTTCATTCGCACCATGATTAGTTAGAATTTCGTACTGAACATCAAGATTATCAGCCAGTGCATTCACTACTTTTTGTTCTGGTGCTTGCGTTACTGCACAACCTGTTAGGCCAGCCAATACCGCTACAGATAGTAAGTTTCTCTTCAACATCGTATTCACCCATAAATTAAAAATTGAGTAAGAAGCAAAATGGAGCGCTTCGAAAGTTAGATAAACTATATGGGCTTATTTTTTACCGTGAATTAAATCGAGCTAATAAAGTGATCGGCTTCAAATCTCAAAAATTTTTATAAATTTAATTTAAATAAAATCATCAAGTTACAAGCAACGGCACTTCCGTCATTTTAATTTTGACGTAAAATTTGAGAAATGAATCACAATCTTTTTTACCGATTTCATAAAATCGTGTCATTGGTAGTCAGAAAGGATTTAGAGTTTCAGCGTATTATTATACTTTTCGTACAAACAACGTGACATTGTTCTCAAAAAAAACCGTTAAAAAACACCGTCAAAATCGATTTTAACGAGTTTAATACTTCCTTAAGGAGCTCCCTTTGCGTCCACTCTGGTACATGGTTTTATTCGTTCTCGCTTTTTCAGCTAGGCAAGCGGTCGCCGAGCCCCTTTATTGGCAAGCACAAAAGGATGATCTGACACTCACTATCTTAGGTTCAGTGCACGTTGGAGACGAGAGTATGTACCCCCTTCCTTCGGCGATCACCGACGCGCTAAAAAACAGTGATGGCTTAATTATCGAAACGGATATCAGAAAGTCTGATGGCGTTGTATATCCCCACAACAAACTCACAACTGCCGATGTACTCAATGAACAACAGCTGCAATTATTAACCGACATCTCAAAATCATTGGGCATGCCGACGCAACAGCTGCTTAGTTCACCGCCTTGGGCAACTTCTCTCTCCATACAAATGCAGCAGTTAAAAAACCTTGGTTATGGCTCCGCCAGCGGCGTTGATGCGACGCTAGCGAACAAAGCGACTACCCAAGATGTTCCGGTTATCAGTTTGGAGCCTCTGCAATTCCAAATAGACCTAATGACAAAACAAAAGGACGACGGTAAAGAGTGGTTAGTCAGTAGCCTTGAAGAATTTGACCAAACTGATCGCGTGGTTCATTGCCTGATTGAAAGCTGGAAAGCGGGTGATTTAGCGAAGCTGGAAGCCTTCTCAGAACTGTCAGAGATGTCGCCTGAACTTGAGAAAGCATTCTTAACCGATCGCAACATAGACTGGGCAAACAAACTATCCTCCAATGATTGGAAGCTTAAGACTAAAGGGAACTACATGATAGTAGTTGGTACCTTGCACCTAATTGGAGAAGGTAACCTTATACAGTTATTAGAAAAGAAAGGCTTCAGTGTCATTCAGCAATCACAAAGCCAATCAGCCCAATGTCAATTTGAGACTAGCTAAAAAAGCTAACGATGCTCAACCTCATTTTGTTTTCGTTATAAAAGCATTTCCTTAATAACAGAATCTTTACATTTAATAGCACCATTGCAGTGCTATTATCTTTCGCTCTTTTTACCTATGGCGTTGTTCTAATGAAACCAGTACTTTTTGCTTTCCCTTTAGCCCTCACGATGCTGATGCCCTCAATAGCCTCAGCCAAAGAAACTTGTACGGTAGAACAATTTCAAGCTATCGACATTCAGCCAGATACAAAGGGGGGCGTGATAGATAAAGAAAGTGGGCAATTTCTCATTACAGAGAAACCACCGATGCGCTGCGCCAATATTACGTTCACAACATCTACAACACGAAACCGTATCGCAAGCCAAATGAACAACAATTTTGAAGCAAACTTTTACGACAACCAAACGGGAAGTTCTCACTCGGTGACGTTTGATGAAGATGAAGTAAAGGCAGGTTACATTCGAATAGGCCCGAATAAGCCAGCGGAAGCGTATGTTTGTTTTGTTACCTCGGAAACACCGATAAAAGATATTACGTGCGATGTGAATTGATCATTGAGTTGCTTGAAGAAAAAAACAGGGCTAAGGGAAAGGTCCGTTTTCCGCATAGCCCTATTTTGCTGCTTACTCGGTTGCTTACAATATGTCGGCGCTCTCTTCGGAATAACGAGCAATAATTGGATTTTGTAGTGCATTAGGATCGCCCGGCGACCACATTCCACGCTTCATGCCTTTTACAATAAGATGTATTACCGCAGCATCAATCGCTGACATCACAGCGATATTAACGGGTTCATTTTGGCTGTAGCCCATTTCAACTTCTAATAGTTCTTTGTAGTCAACAAACCTGAATGCGCCGAATCCTATCTCATGTGATGAAATGGTTTTTGTCGTAGTCACACTCAACAGAACTTGCCCTGTTCTTACATCAACGGCTCTTAAGTTAACTGTCACTTGATCGGTTCTATACTGCCCTGAGCCACCAATGCCAAGATACTTCGCACCAGCCCCACCTGTAACAATATTAGAGTCATAAGCAACAATACCGCCTTCAATAACGATATTCGCAGAGCTCAACGATGTTAAGTCGGCTCCGTGATTGTTCACTACCTTGTCTTTTTTCTGAGCAGCACGAATGATCTTACGTTCCGTCAACAAGTTCTGGAGCCCTTCACGCTCTAGAGGAACAAACCACTGGGAATCTATCAATGCCGTGGTCAGTAAAGACGTTCCACCCTGTGGTACCGCTGTCGAAAAGTTACTGTTTGGCTGAGGTTTATACTGTCCCGTTTGATCTCTAAAATCATAAACCGAAACAAGTATTTTACCGCGAGGCTGAGGTAATGAGATCAGGTCCGTATAAGTCGATCCTCTCGGCATCAACTTTGGCGTTTCAGAAGTCTCTGGAATTTGCATAGAGTAAGTGCACCCTCCCAACACAAAGGTCAAGAAGACGATAATGATCGATTTCATAACACAATCCTTGTGATTAGAGGTCGGGGTTTAATCCAGAGACACTGATTTCTGTCGATTCCCCAGTCTCTTTATCGACGATTTGAACGAATAAGGTCCCGGAGTCGTCAACAATATTGAGGAAAAAGTCATCTGTTTCTAACTGCCCTGTATTTCCGTTACCTACATCAGCAAGCAACTGGCTTATCAAACGAGACTCTAAACTAGACGCTAAACGATCTAAGGCTGATTCTTGCTCATCAAAGATATCCCTTGCACTTGGGTCTTCATAATCATTGATAGCATTAGCGTGATTAAAAAGGTGAGAACTGTTTAAAGCGTTTCCGCCAAAACTTGGATTTACGGGCGTATAAACTAATTCGCTTGAGTAAACCGAAGGCGAAACTATCAGCGCAATGAGCGCGGCCTTTCTGAAAAATATCGACATCCTTGGCTCCTTAAAATTCATCATGGTCTAGATCGTAAGTGTCCTGAAAGAGTCTCTCTGCTTGCCATCTGATAATGTAATTCCCTACAACTCGAGTGGCATCGGCAGCTCGTTCTTTCGCTTGTCTACGACCAGGGGACAACGCCGTACGGAAGATCGGTTTTCTAGAGTGTTGAACCTCTATGATGCTTCCTGATAACGCCGTTGGCCTTTCTTTTACCGTCAAATTTTCCTTAAGGTCGGGATAACTATCATTGAGCGATTGCGAGAAGAAAAAATAGAAATCCTCTCCCAACCGCGTAATGGTTCTGTCCACAATGATTCCATCGACTTCACTGAAGTCATTGAATTTTTCCTTAAGATTATTTGTCGAGTCCTCAAGTTTTTGTCCATTTTCTAAAGGAGCAGCATTTTCAAGACCATGACTCTTTTCTTCTGCATGAAGAGCAAAGGAAAGCAGAGTTATTGTAAGCAGCTTGATTTTCATATGTGCTCCCATTCAAAGTCTATTTACAAAATGAGAATGTGATTCGTTGAAACTGAATAAAGCGTAATTCATGCTTACAGTGGCATATATAAACTTTCGAATTAATTACTGAAGGGAATTGATTAACTAAGGTTGGTAGGATTCGGTCAAATACTAATTAAATTTCATATGAACAACCAAATATTTTCAACTTTAAGTTTATAGCTGTTCGTAAATTCAAGGCCTAGGATTTCGATAAGACAAAGGTTCACTCATTCCCTACGCAGTTTATTTTCGTAGGGATCATAATCACGAACACTTTAAGGTAAAGATGATGGTAATTGGGAAAGCATCACTTATCAGCTTAACTTGTTTATATTTTTTATCAGGAGGTTTTAATAATGCTATCGCGTCAGATATAGAAGGGGATTTTTTACATAATGTTAATCAAGATATAGTCAATGATTATAATTATTTAGAAAGCTTCTCTTCTGGAGATTTAGATAATTATTCAGAATTAAATATATCTAATGCTACTGATTCAATAGCAATAATAAAGCAACGCAGTCCTGGTATTACCGCGAACAACAGAGCGAAGATAACGCAAAGCGGAAGTTCTAACTCCGCATACATTGGTCAAACAGGGCGCAATAATACCGCCTTAATAGACCAGAATGGTTCAAATAACGATGCCGCAATTGGGCAACTCGGAGTAAATTCTGAAGCGCTTATTTCCCAAGACGGGAATAACAATTTAGCAGTTATCGGACAAGCTAACTTCTCAAGACAGAGTAGTCAGCTGAGCATTGACCAAAAAGGCAATGGCAATACTGCTTATTTGGTTGGTTCTGGAAGAAGTAATTTAGGAATTTCTCAAGACGGCAACGACTTTGCTTTAGTGAAAGCGTCTAGCTCAATGAGAATTCACATCAATCAAGCCAATTAGCGCGCAGTATGGAAAGCTTGATTCACCGTTGCTTCTCGATGAAGTAACAACATAGTCGACATGGAAATGTATAAGGATACAACTTATGAAAGTTACACAAATTGGAATTATAGTCGGTGCTATTCTGGGCTTTAATGCAGCATACGCAGATAATTTACCTGCTCCTTTTCCAGCCTCTGAGCCAGCGTTGGGGACAATAGAAGGAACAACCGATCTTGGCATATCATCGACAGTAGCCGGTATTCAACCTTTAGCGATGGATAATACTGCCGTTTGGCAAATGGGTAGTGGCGATAATGCCAATGTCACCATTAACCAGAACACGTCTGGTGTTACTGATGGGCATGTTGCACTAGTTGACACACATGCTAGCTATAACTCTGACGTAGTGGTTCAACAAGATGGCAATCTCAATGAAGCTCACGTTAAGTTACGCTATGTAAACAACAACGCCTGGGTTGATCAAGATGGTGTTAGTAACCAAGCCCAAATTACAGTTCAACCTTATGGTCGAAGCAATGATTTACGAGTTACACAAGTGGGTAACGAGAACATCTCTGTCGTCAATGCTCTAGGTGGTGCTGACTACAATGAAGCTGATGTGAATGTCTCTGGTAACTCCAATACAACCTATACCGAGTTTAGTAACGCGAGTGTTGATAATAATGATGTAGACATCGATATCAGCGGCGATAATAACTATGTTCAAACGATAGTCAACACCGATGTTGGTGGTGGCGACGATAACTATGTCGATATCGATCTCGTGAGCAGTAGCGATAACCGAGTATTCACGTTACAAACAGGATCTCATTCAGATGCCATTGTTAGCTTAACAAACAGCAGTTCAAACCAATTTATGATTGAACAAACCTCTTATGATACTGCTCTCGTTTCAGGTAATGGCGCAAATGGTAATGTCGGTATAATTTATCAGAATTAATATGATAAAGAGTGCATATATTAAAACGGCGTTGATCGCCGTTTTATTTATTTCTTTCCATTTTAATGGATTTTCTTCTGATTTAAATTCAGTACAGTGCCTGATAAAAAATAAAAGTCTTATTCTGACCATAAATAACAGTGTGGCATCTTCATTAACGTTGAGTACGAACACCAACTCTAATTTCAACCAGAATACGAATAGTGGTATTACAACGTTGATTATTAATATAAATCAGTTTCCTGCCACTATAAAACTTCACCCAAACAAGGGGATCTGGAAAATTCATAAAGACTGTACAATCAATAAATTAAAACCATAAATCTCGGTAATTCCCTCTTTCTACTTAAGTATTATTTTACCTTCGACAATACTATTAAATTAAT